>JAIRLU010000196.1 GCA_031259215.1 Treponema sp.
GGCTTGCGTCTTGGGGATGACAGGCTTACGTTTTACATCAAGCCTGCGGAGGGCATGGAACTTCCGGTTATCATGAAATGGCTGAAACAGGTATTTGCCCAGCGGTACAACCGTGCCCAAGCACGGGAAGGACATATCTGGGGAGACCGGTATAGGTCGCGGATACTCGAAGGGGAACCGCCTGAAGCGGAGCTTGGGGGGGAAGAGGATAGGGGTATATGGGTCAGACCCCCTTATAGGGAAGCGGAGACCCAAACCGCTTTTCTACTCCTGTTCCCGGTTCCCCTTGTCCCGACACCCGGATAAGGAGCGCCTATTCGCCCCGTGTTCTGTAGCGGTTCCCCTATTTGTCCCCAAGAGCAAACTCCTTGGGGAAAAATCTGTCCTAAAACAGGCAATAAATACAAATATGGGTCAAGTTTAGAACAGGGCAGGGAGTCCTTTGGTATTCCCTAGGATGCTTGCAGGATTGGCCGGACATCCCACAAACAGCACGAACCTTTGCTGCGGCAACGGGGTGATTGTACCTGCATGCCCAGTACCCTTTGGATAAACGGCTCAAGGTGAACTAAACAGAAAAACAAAGCAGGAAGGTCGCCCTGTTCCGTTGGTGCTGGTTTGTGAGGGCGGACCTCAGGTCCGACGTGGGTATCCGCTTAACCCAGTCCTTTAGTCAAATCCAGGTACTCATGGGGCGCCTGGTGCATCCCCGGATCAAACCGATCATGAACATACGGAAAAAATTAAACGTAATCCTATCTTAACCGATAATATGCGTATGCGGCACAATCATTCTCATACTGCAGCCGGTACGATTACTATACCTGCCCACAAATTAGGGATTCCCTTTACGATAAATCCCGTTATCATTACCTGGGTATGTATAGGGATCTATACAGCAGCTATTGGATTTTCGGGATTCCGTATCTATACCGGTATCAGGGATCGCCGGAACTTAGCAGAAAAAGAATTTTTTAATCTGGCAGATCTTTCCACTACCGAAGGAACCCAAGGGTTTATGACGGAACGCTTCAAAGAGCAGGTCCTGGATGCCATACAGACTTCACAAACCCTCCAAGGGGTGATTCTTTCCGCAGGGCCTGCGGGGAACTACACCTTCGAGCGCTTCAAAGGGGAAACCGTGAGTTGGACTGGGGATGTGCCCCATTTTAGACCCCAATTCGGCATCTCGAAAAAGCCCTTTGTTGAAGGTTTACAGATTCCCAGTATGCGGAATGTATACATCAGTGCGGTCTACACCACGATTGATTATACCCGGATCATCACCATTTTAAAACATACCCTCTTTGTGATTACCGCGGCCTTCGGCATAGCCTGCTTGACCTTCATCCTGCAATTCTTTCCAGCCCAGGTTGCCTACCCTCCTTCGGTGAAACCTGCCAGGAGCAAGCCTGAAAGGGCCTATGCAAAAAAAGATCCCCCTGCTGCTGATCAGGGGAGGCCGAGGGAAGCCCCGGTACAGGATCTCCCTGATACCTCCGCTCCCCTCTCCCCAGGGATAGGAGACCTGCTGAAAACAGGGGCAGGTGCTCCGCCGCCATCGGTAGAAGAAGTCCAGGGCCTCTTTAGTAAACGGATCGGTGAGGAGTCCGCTATCCGGGATCGGCTTGCCTCAGAGCTGCACCACTGCGCGTTTTTTGAACAGGACATGGTGTTTATGATCATGGCCTTGAAGGGGACCATACAGCCGGATACCTTATACCCGGTGCTTATTGATGAGGTACTCCGGTTTTTTATTCTCCCAGACCTTATTTTTGAAAAAAACCCCTGGGGTATTGCCCTGATCCTGCCGGATATTACATTGGATCAGGGACTGGCCAAATCCGGCGAATTCCACCAGTACGTCTTAGGTAAATACCCGGAATTCGTCCAGAATCACGGAAACCTGTATATAGGTATGAGTTCCCGGGCCGGCAGGTTCATCAATGCAGAGCGGCTCATGCTTGAAGCCGGTCAAGCCCTGGAAAAAGCCCGGGAAGATGTTTCTGCTCCTATTGTGGCCTTTAGAAGCGATCCTGAAAAATACCGGGCTTTTATGGCTTCTCAAAATACGAAGCCTTCCTGAAGAGCCGGTTCACGGTCCATTCTGCCAAGGCGTAGACAAAAGGCGTATCAGAAACGACCCCGCTCCGCTGGTTCGATTCTAAGGCAGGGCCGATCCGAATGCTGCGGCTTAGACCGTTCCCCAGTTCCAGGATGATGCGGCCTTGGACAAAGGCATCTTCCTGAATCCCTTCAGGGGCAGGGAGAAAATCTTCCCCTTCTGCATCCACAATAGACCGTATATAGGACTCTACCCGTTGATTATCCAGGGCATTCACTGAGGCCCCTTCTATAATCCAGCCTCCCTCGGATCTGCTCAGGCTAAAGGGCGGTTCCGGAGCGCTTGGTTCCCCGGATTCAAGCGCATCCTCCGCAGATGCTGCCAGAGGATACACGGTGAGACGCTGAACCGAATCCACTCCCAGGCCGGGATTTTCCGTTTCCGGGAACAGGCGGAGATTGTACCAGGCGGTCCTGGAACTGGAGAGATACCCGGAAAGGGTATTATTCCCCGAGCGAACCTCCTTTTGGTCCTGTTTTCTCAGGTATACCTCACGGCCGGTAGGATCCTGAGACCCTACCAGGAGATCCAGCAAAGGATACGCTGCCGCACCTCCTCGAATGAGGATCCGGGAGGCAGTTTCTTCGGTAAGCCCCAGCCGTGCATGGGAAGCCGTTTCAGTTCCCCGGACCGGGTAGCTTCCCTTAGTGGAAAGGATCCGTAAAAAC
The DNA here is from genome assembly GCA_031259215.1 of Treponema sp. Classification (GTDB taxonomy): domain Bacteria; phylum Spirochaetota; class Spirochaetia; order Treponematales; family Breznakiellaceae; genus JAIRLU01. The sequence goes on from JAIRLU010000196.1 coordinate 2,794, forward strand.
TCCTCAATCCGCCCTTGCTTTGCCGGGTACGTTCCATCCTCTCGATCAACAAACCAGCGGGTATCTTTTCGTACCAGGGTAAGGGGATCCCCTGAGCCGGACAGTTCTATCCGGTCGATTTCATCCAGCCGCTTAGGGTCGAGCCATTGGAACGCGGCGTTCCGGGAATGGACTTGTTCCGGTTCAAATATCCAGGTTCCTGCATAGACCAGCGCCAAGCCCCCCACGACACATGCAAGAAAAAGCACTTTCTTTTTATATACCATTATGTAAGCTCCTTATCCGGGAACGCCGTCTCCAGGCAACGCAGATTCCCACCACCACGACCCCCAAGGGGACCAGCACCACATTGATAATCCGGGCAAAGACCATAGCCAGGACCCGTTTTTCCTCATGGAGGATCTTATCCAGCCGTCCTCCCAGGCTTTCCCGGTTCCGAATACTGATGATATCATCATCGTTACCCAGCCAGGATGCGGCTTGGATAAGAAAATCAAAATTCCGCGGTTCCCCGCGGGTAAAGTTCGAGGCTATATCCGTATCCCCAATCACGATGATCCGGGATTCCCCCGGTTCCGAAGGCATATCCGGCAATTCCTCAGCGGTCCCTTCCCGTACCGGTTTAGGCAGATCCGCAAAATAACTCGGAAACCTACCGGAAAGGGCGGCTCCCAATAGCTTTACCCCCTTGGTATCCGCGGCTTCCTGTTCAAAAAGCAGGGACCCCCCAACCGGATCCGCAACAAAGTCCTTGGTCTGCAGCCAGGCCTCCGGGGAACTGGTAAAAAGGGACTCTCCCCGTATCTGCTCCGGGGGATTGAGCTCCAGAGGACTGGACCAGAATAGATCCACCCCGCGGAACTGGGCAGTGAGGGGATGCTGCGGATTACCGTTTTCTTCAAGAATCCCTATCCAATGGGGGTACCGAACCAGGCGTAACTGAATGGCTCCGCTGGGGCTTTGGGTCTGATATTGCAGGGGCAGCGCGGAACGATCCAAGACCATCTCCGGTTTTACCGTAGCCCCATACCATGAAACCATAGATAAGACCCCTTTATCCATCATTACCCGGGCATTCAAGTTGCCCTGGGTATCGACAAATATGCTTTCCAGAGCAAACAACACCTTGCCGCCTCCCTGAATATACCGGTCTATGCGGTAAAGGGCCCATGCATCCAAATCCTCGGTTCCTCCCAGCACAAACAACACCGGTAGGGTATCGGGGATTTCATCCCCTGCAGTGATGGTTTGTACCCTGAAACCTGATTCAACCAGGCTCTGATTGAGGTACTGATAATCCCTGGTCCACTGCCGGTAGGCATCTCCCACGAGAACTCCGATTTCCCGATCCCGCCCCCGCACCAGGGAACGAATCCGGGAGGTCAAATCGTACTCTAAGGTTTCGAGAGAAAACACCACCGGTAATACCTCAACCTGGTCCAGGTACTCAATGGCGATACCCGTATACACCGTGGCAACGCTGGCCTGGTCCCGTTCCACGGTCTGGATCTGCTGCGGCTGGATGCCCAGTTGTTCCACTGCCTGTTCAAGCCCAGTCTTGGTAGGATCCCGCCGGGTGAACCGGATCTTTCCTCGAGAATAGGCGGCATATTCCCGGAGCAGGTCTTCAATCTCCCCGGGAACCGGGTGGATGGCCGCAAGTTTATCCGAAAGATAATAGGTGATCCGTACCTGGTCAGGGATTTCCGTATACAGCTTCCGGGAGACTTCAGCAATGGTATAGGCGTGGTTCTTGGTCAAGTCGAACCTGAACCACAGACGGCGGCTTACTAAAAGCCCCAGAACCAAGGCAAGAACGCTCAAGCCGGTGATGATCCGTACTTCCTGTTTTGTCATTCCTTACCTCCATTTCCTGAATATGAGCACCCGGGTGTTCAGAAACAAGAACAACACCGTGGTCAATACGAAGAAGGCCACATCCCGGGTATCAATGATACCCTTGGAAAAGGTTTCAAAATGAAAAGACAGGGAAAAGAAGTTGATCCCCTCGGTTATAAACGAAGGCAGGTTCAAGGTCAGGGTAATCTGGTTGATAAACATCATCGCCAAGAGCACCACCGCGCTCCCCAAAAAGGCGCCGGCCTGGTTTCTGGACACACAAGAGAGCAAAAGCCCCAAACTCGTGGCACAGGCTCCAAGCAGGAGGGCTCCCGCATATTCTCCCAGGATACTCCCGCCGTCAAAATCCCCCAGAGACAGGAGGCTCAAGGGTACGGGGATGGTCAAGCCGATCATGAGGGCCAACACGGTGAAGGAAGCGATGAACTTTCCCAGCACCAGATCCCATTCAGAGAACGGCATGGTGAGCAGCAGCTCAATACTTCCGAGCTTTCGTTCTTCTGCCCAGCCTTTCATGGTAATAGCCGGTATCACCAGAACAAAACCCAAGGGAAAAGCCGCAAAAAAAGGCCGCAAACTGGCGGTATTTAAGGCAAAAAACCGCTGCACGTAAAAAAGCCATATCGACACAAAAAGGAGAAAGAACAGGGTAATGCCGTAAAAGAAAGGGGAAATGCTATAAGAATAGAGTTCCTTCCGTACTAAGGCGAGCGCCGCGGCCCCCTTGGAGGCTATACTGGGATGTATCATGCAGCCCCCTCCTCGCCGGTGAGTTTTACGAAGATATCTTCCAAGCTGAGTTTTTTCTGGTTCATGCGTAAGATCTTAAGACCTGCAGCCACAGCCCAGTCGAAGATCCGCTCCCCGTCTATGGGTTCGGTATCCCTTCCCAGGGTAAAACGCAGATACACCGTACCGGGGATTTCCGCATCCTGGAGGCTCACTGCAGCGCCGTCGCCGGTAAGCTGCCGGACTTTTTCGGTGATCCCCGGCAGATCCCCTCCTTTCAGGGTCAATTCCCAGGTATCGGTTCCTTTCAAGGTTCCCGCGATTTCTTCGGGCCTCCCCTGGGCGGCAATGCGGCCCTCGTTGATGATGAGCACCTGGGAACAGATTGCCTCCACCTCTTGCAGTATATGGGTGGAAAGGATCACGGTCTTCCGTTTTCCCAGTTCTTTGATGAGATTACGGATTTCGATGATCTGGTTCGGATCCAATCCTGAGGTGGGTTCATCCAGGATGAGTATGGGAGGATCGTGGACAATGGCCTGGGCCAGGCCAACCCGTTGTTTATACCCTTTGGAAAGGGTTTCGATAGGTTTTCCCGCCACCTGTTCCAAGCCGCAGGCAGCGAGACTGCTCTGTATGGCTTCTTTGCGGGCATTCCGTTGGACCCGTCGGGCATCGGCAATAAAGGAAAGGTATTCATCTACCGTGAGGTCTCCATAAAGGGGAACGCTTTCAGGCAGGTAACCAATGCGCTTCTTCACTTCCACCGGATCCTCCTGGACAGAAATACCTGCTACCAAGGCGGTTCCTGCTGAAGGGAAATGGTATCCTGTCAGGATTTTCATAATGGTGGTCTTCCCGGCTCCGTTGGGGCCAAGGAAACCGAGGACTTGCTCCGTACCGACGGTAAACGATATACCCCGTACTGCCTCCACTGGGCCGTATCGTTTGGTGAGTCCTTGAACTTCTATCATGGGGCATCTACTCCTTAAAAAGGCATAATAACCCACCCTTCGTTTATATTTCAAGCCGCATAGGGTATATTCCAGGGCTTTGGGCTTCGGCATGACCAGCACCGTTGCGTAAGGGTACGGTTACTCTCGATTGCTCTTACAAATTACCGATCAGAAATGACTTCCCGGCGGAGGGGGATACCCTGAGGAGTGCTGTTTCCTTCTATAAAAAGGATCCTCCTCAGCCTGGCGGGCCGTTTCCCAAGGCCCTTCGGAAACAGGTTTGTGGGTTTTTTTGTGTCTACGGCGGTTTTGCTTGTTCTCTAAGAAATCCGGGATCCACATACATAAAAACAAGCCTGCTCCAATAGAAAAGGCGATGATCTTGATGGTGATGTCAGAAACATAACGGGGTTCCACTGCGGTGATGAGTTCACCTACTTCCGCGTGGGACTTTCTCGTCCCTTCCAGTCCTACAATCCGGATAAACCGCTCATTTCCCGTACTATACCCCAGATCCCGGGCATAAATCGCGATGGTCTCTTTATCATACATGAGGGCATTTTTGGTCGTTTCTAATTCTTTATTAATCCGTTTTAAGGATTCCATGTTTTCTGAGAGCTTATCATATTCCCGGCTGAGTTGCTTATAGGCTGATAACCCTACAGGTCCCCGTACTACTGAGAATAAAGTATAAACACAAATCCCAACCCAAATAGGAATGAGATATTTTACGGATCCCATCATTTATAATTACGGATTCTTGCTCTTGATTCTTTAGGTATCTCCCCTGGACTAAGAAGTAGGAGCGGCTCAAGAATCTCCGGCCATAACCGATAATGAAAATTAATAGGATAAGTAACCGAATAGCAAGAACCTACGGTTCAGGGGTGCTCATCCTGCAGGAGCGGTTATGATAAGTGAGAAACCCCAGGTAGGCCCTAGGAGTAATCCGTCAGAAGAGCATGTGGTAACTCAGGAACTGGATGCCTATGGGGTGTGGGTAAAAAGCGAGGCTCAGATCATTTCGGAATCTATACCGGATATTTCCGATACGCTCAATTTCCCGGATGCACGAGGAGCGCCGGATCAGGGAGGGGCGAACCCCGCGAGCAGCCTCGAATCCAGAGAACCGGAACGTTCCGCTGGGCCCCAGGATGTTATCCACAGAACAAGACAAGAAACAGGGGAGGGGCCTTCGATTACCGATAGACCCCTCCCGGGGATTTTGAGGGACCATAAGGCTGTAGACCCTCCTGCTCGTACGGACGAGGTAGATGATGATCTCTCCGAGCAGATAATCATTGAGGAATTGCTTGCCGCCCCTGTTCCCTTGCTTGATTCAGGAGCGCCTCAGAAGAAGGATGCGGGGCTTTCTAAAAAAGAAGTGTCGGTCTTGGCCGCATCTGATACGCCGGTAAACCCCCTAGAGCCCCCCAAGGAAGCTCATGCAGTCCCCTTCATGCAATCCCTGGACTCCCCGGAGGGACTGCAATTATTAAAAAACATTTTGGAAGAATTATCCTTGATACGGCATGAGGTATCTGCCCTCAAAGAGCTGGTCATCCGGCGGGAACGGGCTGCAGAAACCGGTCAGTCCCAGAAGGGGGATGGTGCTGAAGAGGACGATGAAAAAGTTACGATCACCGGGGATGAACTCACCAATATCTTCCATACTACTGCGCCTATCCCTAAATCCTTTACCGCAACCCATACCGCCCCCTTTGCCCAGGGAATGACCCATACCGATGAGGAGCCTCCTCAGACTGAGTATGGGATATGTATGGACTTCAAGGAATCAGAGCCGCTTCAGGATGCGGGAACGGCTTCTGATGGGGTTCCTGATATGCTGGACATGCTCAAGAAGAATACAAAGGAGGATACAGAGGAAAGGACTTGGGAGGATGATACTTTCGATATCCCGGTTCATAGCGATACCTGCGATGAAACCCTTTCCGATGAAGCCCTGGGGGATACCTGGTTGCAGGATGCAGAAAGGCCCCCCTTCCCGGCTGAGGAGGATGAAGGAGGGGATAGGGATGCTTCCCCTGATGGCGTGTTACCTCCTGATTCCGCGGACCCTACATTCGAAGATTTTTTGCTTGATGAGTTATTTATCGAAAATGGGTCGATTAAGGATATACCCCTGGAATTGAATTCTGAAGATGAAGAAGAAATTGACGATGCCTTTGAGACGATTGAATCCCTTATCGGCCCTGAAGATACCGAGGCTCTAACCAAAGCCGAAAACCCGGATGAGGGAGAACCCCCGGATGATACTCCTCCTTTTGATGGAATTGGCCGGGGAAGCGCTTCAGGAGGTTCCGGTACGGGGCCTCCTGCTCCCCAAGAGCAGGAACCCCATAACCACGAGTCCCCGGAATCTTCAGCGGTTTCCACCGAGACTTCTGTGCACAGGCCCTTTCACCTGAAAGAGAACATAAAAAACGTCCTCGTGTTTATGGATCAGCTCTTAGAAGCCCTGCCGGAGGATAAAATCGGCGAATTTGCGGAATCCCGCTATTTTGATATCTACAAAAAACTGTTTAGTGAACTAGGAATCGTCTAATATGGGGCTTTTATACAAAGCCGTTTCCCGATATGCCCTCAAACTGGATGATAAGGGGAAAAAGTTGCGGGATCGGATCCTCCGCATCGCTGAAAAAGGAACCACCCCCTATACGGCCTTGAGCCTTCTTAAAACCTATGGTTCTTTTCAGTGCGGTATTTGCCTGTGCTTGATCGAAGGAACCTATATCGGTTACGCTTCAGTCGGCTTGGGGATAGAAAAAACCATCATACCCCCGGAACGGCTTCCCCCAGGGTTACGGGAGATTGTACCCCCGGAAGATCCGGCACAGCGGAAGTTGTACTATAAAATCGGTTCCCCTGCGCTGCTTTCCATTACCGCTATTGATCCCCAGGCAATTATATGGGCCTTTCCCTTAGATGATGCGCAGCCCTGTAGGTATATCCTGCTCTTAGCCGAAGAAGTGCCGCCCCTCCACCAAGAGCCGCCTGAAGATTCTCCCTTTAATCCTCCCAGGATAGCCCGGATCCTGGGGGATATTAGCGCCGTGCTGCGTGCTCCTCCCCAAATGTGGCTTAAACCCTCGGAGGGGAAAGCGCTTCAAAAGGCTGCTGATGAACCGAAGGGTGAACATACCCATGAAGCAACCAAACACCTTGAACAAAACATACGCCTCAAAACGCCGGATCTCAGGGGTCCAGAATCCCCGGTTCTGGACGTACCCAAGGAGATCTTCCGATTCTATAGCCGAAAGCCCCCGCCACAGAGGGTTCAGGGTATTTTGTTTGCCCTATCAGGGGATACGGCCTCGGTTCTCCCGGTGTTAGCCCCTTTGGGGTCCATAATCCCGGTAGCTGCAGGGTATCTTTTGGTCCTTTTTCAAAAGCCGGTAGACCGGGAATTACTCGCCCATCGACTTTCCCAGAGTGTGGGTCTCCGCACGGTACTAAGCTTTGAAGCGGATACCCCTGAGGCTCTGCTGGCCTTACTCAGACCCTATAGCTCCTATGGTTCCTGAATCTCCTTGGGGGGACACAGGGGTCGGCTCGAAACCTGCCCTCCATTCCCGGTATAATCCGCAAGGGGAAGCGGAAAAATACCTCAATGCCCTGGATGTACCCCAGGGTATTCGGTTTTTTATCCTCATCGAACCAGGCCGGGAATACCTGATTCCTCTCCTGCACCAGAAATTTCCTGAGGTTCGGATCATCGCCCTGCATGTGCAAGCCCAGAAGACCCCCACGGTTGCCGAAGAAACGCCGGTACTACGGTGGAGCCCGGAAGGGGGTATCCCCTTGCAGACATTTTTAGAACAGGAAATCCCCGATACCCTGGCCGCGGCCATCCGGATTATCGAATGGAGGCCCGCCTTAGCCGTCTATGGGGAGCGCTACCGCTGGCTCTTGAAGGAAACCGTGGATTTCATCAAGCGGATTGATGCGAATATGCGGACCACCCGGGCCTTTGGCCGCAGATGGTTCAGGAATTTTTTCAAAAATCTCATGCTGATACAAAGGGTCCTGGTACAGGATCGTGCCGCCTCGGTACCGGTGATCATCACCGCTGCAGGGCCGAGCTTGGAAGAAGCCGTACCTTTGATCACCGCATTGCAGCGTCAAAGCCCCCATCGGATTCTGGCGGTTTCTTCATCGGTGCAGGCCCTCCGGTGGCGGGGTATCCTTCCTGACCTGGTCATCACCACCGACGGCGGAGGCTGGGCCTGTTTCCACCTGTACGAATGTCTTCGGGGCATGGATACCCAGGCCTCCCTGGTTCTTGCGGCAAGTCTCTCCGCGGCTCTTCCCTCCCAATGCAGGCACCTGGTCCTCCTGCCCATCAGTGACGGGAGTCTTTGGCAGACCCTGATCTTACAGGGCCTGGGGATTCCCTTTATCAGTCTTACCCAACGGGGAACGGTCAGCGCTTCGGCCCTAGACCTCGCGCTTATCCTCACCCAGGGGACGATCTACCTGGCCGGTATGGATCTGGCCCATAAGGATATACGAACCCATGCCCGGCCTTATGGGTTTGACCGGCTCCTGGAACAAGGGGCTTCCCGGCTTAACCCGGTGTACACCCAAGGTTTTACCCGTTCCCGGGGCATCCTATCGAGCGGGAGCCATGACATTTACGCAGCCTGGTTTAGGCAGCATCTGCAGACCTATCCTGAGCGGATTTACACCCTGGGAGCCAATAATCCGGTGTTTACGATCCTCAAACCAGGGATCCCGCCGCACCAAGCAGGGCGGCATGGGGTTGCGAGAACCCTGAAGATTCTTTGGCAGGATAATCCGGTTAAACAGGGAGGGGCCCTGCTCGTCAAAGCCCTTGCCAATCCCCTCACCGGAGCCAGGCTCTACGGGGAATTAGGTTCCCTCTTGGCCCTTGATGAGTCAGAGGCCCATACGGTTGAAACCCTCAGCGCCCTGATCCTGAGTCTCATCGAACCCTATGCGCGGGCTAAGGCGAGATAAAGATGGATACATTTTTGGATACCAATCTGCGGGCCCTGGCAAAGACCGATCCGGAACTGAGCGCCCGGCTTGCCGCCGCCGCTCCTGTACACCGGTATAGGTTTGTACGTTCTCGTTCAGGAGAACCTATCCCTGCCTTGGGCGGTCCTTCCGGTGGGATCCGTCCCTTACATTCCCTAGTGGATCCAGTCCGAGAGGGACGCCGGCTTATCAGTACGGTCAAAGATGCAGGGTTTTTGGTTTTTTTCGGCTTAGGCGGAGGATTTGCCATTACCGCGGCCTTGGAACGGGAAGATATTCACCATATCTTGGTCGTAGATTACGATATTCAGGGCATGGCAGCATTACTCAATTCCAAACCATACCTCGCGCTGTGGCAGGATCCACGGCTGCATATCCTGGTGGATCCGAGTCCTGCGTTGATTGAGCAGTATATCCTTGAGCACTATCAGCCGATTTTATATGGAGGTATCCAGGTTATACCTTTACGGATCCGGATCGATGCGGAGCCTGAACGGTTTAGTGCAGCTGGTGAGGGAATTAACGCGGCTATCAGGGAGATCTCCGGGGATTATTCGGTACAAGCTCATTTTGGGGCCCGGTGGTTTTCTAACATCCTGCGGAACCTCCTCAGGATGAAACCCGTCCCAGACCCCCTCCCAGAGCTTAACCAAGCGGCGATATGCGCGGCGGGGCCTTCCTTAGACATGCAGCTTCCCCTGCTGGCAAAAAAGCGGCGGTCCTGTTTCCTCATAGCCACTGATACGAGCCTCCCCAGCCTGCTTCAGGCTGGACTGGTACCGGATGCAGTCGTTTCTATTGATTGTCAGCATATCAGCTATTACCACTTTATGCAGGGACTTCCTGGGCATATACCCCTCTACCTGGATGTGGCAAGTCCTCCGGTGGTGGCCTCCCGGACCGTAGATCCTCGCTTTTTTTCCGGAGGCCATCCCCTGACCCGGTATGTTTCCCAGTATTGGCGGCCCTTGCCTTTGGTAGATACCTCAGGGGGTAATGTTACCTATGCGGCTTTGTCCCTGGCAGACTGCTTGGGAGCGAAACAGGTGGAATTATACGGCGCGGACTTTGCCTATCCTCTGGGGCGTACCTATGCACGGGGAACCTACCTGTACCCCTTTTTTGATGCCCGACAAACCCGGATTGCTCCGCTGGAAGCCCTGTGGTCGGCCTTTCTCTATCGAAGCCCTGAACTCAAACGGATAGCCCGGGGAGATGCCTGGTATTATGAGACCCCTTCCTTAAGCCGCTACCGTAGGCTCCTAGAAGAAAAAATCCCGGTGCTCAGATCCCAGGTTATACCTGTGGAGGGCCTAGGCGCGCCGCTGCGTATCAGGAAGCCTGAGGAAGTCCTTCCCCAGAGTCAACCAGGGACATTCCCCAGAGCTTCCATACCGGCTCAAGACTTCATCGCCGCGTACCGAAAGAAAATCTGGGATCTTCCACCCGTGACCGGAACGATCCAAAGCTATTTGCAGGGTCTTACAGAAGCCCAAGGCCTCGTACTTACCACTTTGCTTCCTTTAGCCGCAGCAATACAGCACCGTACACCCTTCCTCAGTCCAGGGGAACTGATTGCAAGGGTTCGGAATTCCTGCGTACAAAAGATCGACGCCCTCTTAAGCCGGATCTAGTACCTTGATGAGGTTAAAGGACTGGATAAAAGGATAACCACACCGACACCACGAACTTTTACAAGGATAACCCTAATGCTCATTCAAATTCTCTTACTATTCGTGAGGTTTTGGTCTCAAGGTTCGGGTGGTTCGTGGTCCTTCTTACATAGGTGTTTAGTCTAATCCACGTCCAGGGGAGAGGATTGAAGTTCTCTCAGAACTCGGTTACTTTGAAAAAGAGGGGGAGCGCCAGGATGGATAGACTGAACATAGGCCCGATAGAAAACCATCGGCAACGGGAGGAAGGGGTTCTCGTATACCCGGTATATTCCCGGCGTTCCCAGGGGCTTTCCATAGGGATAAACCTGTTCCCGGATCATAAAGGGTGTTCTTTTGATTGTCCTTACTGCGAGGTTTTTCCTTTTAAACAGGATACCCCCTTTTCTCTGGAGCTCATGGAAAAGCAGCTTTTCAGGGAACTGTCCGCGGCACAGAACCAGGGCATTATTGTTAAGGATGTTTGTTTCTCTGGTAATGGAGAACCCAGCCTGGCTCCTGATTTCTTTGCGGCTTTAGACGCGGCAGCCCGGATCCGGGATAGGGTGGTTCCTGATGCAGCCTTGGTTCTCATCACCAATGGCACGGGACTGCTCCATGACCCCATTTTCCAGGGCTTAGCCCAGGCTGCATCAGGGCCCAAGGCCCTCCGGATCTGGCTTAAACTTGATGCGGGGACCGCTGCGTGGTATACCCTCATGGCTCGATCTGCGATCCCCTTTGAAAGGCTTATCCGTGCTATCAAGGAATTCGCCGCCTGTGCTCCCATAACGATTCAAACCATGCTCTGCGCAATTCAGGGTAAGCCGCCGCCTCAAGAAGAGGTTACCGCGTGGGAAGGGCTCGTGGCGGCATTGGCCGAGATCGGCGCGTGCGCGCGATGCAGCACCGGGGAGCGGGCCCGGGGAATACAGGACATTCAACTCTACGGCAAGGCACGGCCTGCTCCGGAAGACCCTTTGGCAACGGCATTAGCCCCGGCCTATCTGGAGGAACGGGCCGCCTCCCTCAAAGCAGCCCTGGAACGCTCCCTCCCACCCCCTGCCAGGAGCGCCATAAGGATCCGGGTATTTCCCTAAGGCCGCGAATTATACGAATTATCTCGTTATGTGCAATGCCATCCTAAATTTTTCTAAAAGATGGTTGACAAAATTTATACATATATGGTATAAAGAAAATAATATGAAATTTTGTTTTTTATAGTTAACCAGTAAAATCATTTCTCTAAAATCACCAATGGAGTTTCCATTGTGGGGGAGTGGTATATTTTTTTATTTGGGGTTAATTATGGAAAACAATCATTTAATTATTGATATTATTAATGATCCTTTTGGGTTGACCTTTAATGAAATTAACGGCGCCATTGGAGAACATGATTCCAAGACATTGTATTCATTTTTATATAAAAACAATTCCCGGAAAAAGATTCACACAATATGGATAAAGGATATAGTCGAAGATGTTGATACAAAAAAGTACATTTTTGAATTATCTGATGAAAAATGTATTGAAACCGTTTGCATAAAGCGGAGAACTGGAATGACCGCTTGTGTAAGTACTCAGGTCGGCTGTCC
>JAIRLU010000262.1 GCA_031259215.1 Treponema sp.
GGAAGAAATCCGCCGGGTGATCTACAGGACCAACGCTCTTGAATCGTTGAAATACCCGTTGCGGAAAGTACCCCGCAACCGTTCTGTGTTGGCGAGGGACGAGGCACTTTACAAAATCATGTATTTGGCTTTGCGCAATGGGGCAAAAAAATGGACTATGCCGAGTAAGGAGTGGGGGGCTGCTCTCAACCAGTTTGCATCGTTTTTTGGCGAACGGGTTCCGCTCTTATGAATTTTATTTACATAAAACTATTGATAGGCCCTGGAAATTTGCTATACGTGTATCCTGGGTCCTCGTTTTGCGTGGATTCCCCCTTGCCTTTTGTATCAATTTAATTCTATCGTTTATCTTACCATGGCAACGCAAAAAATAGCTGCCGCTCCCTCGGTTCGCCGGCTCCCCTTGTATCTGCAGATGGTCCGGCAAGCCCAACGGGAAGGGATTCAGTATATCTCAGGAACCTTCATTGCCCATGAATTAAACCTTAAGCCTATCCAAGTCCGTAAAGATCTCAGTATTACCCCTATCACCGGTAAACCAAAAAAGGGATACCCGGTAGGTTCCCTGATTAGGGCCATCGAACATTTTCTCGGCTGGGATACCACCCGGAAAGCGGTGTTAGTAGGGGCAGGCAACTTAGGGACCGCCCTCTTAGGCTACCAGAACTTACGAGATCACGGGCTTCTCATGGTAGCGGCCTTTGATAATAATCCGGAAAAAATCGGCTCCCAGATCCACCAGGTTCCGGTTTTTTCTGTGGAGACCCTGGAAAGCAATATCCTTATGTGGGGAGTAAAAGACGCCATTCTTACGGTTCCTTCTCACGCTGCCCAAGCGGTTACGGAAATCCTTATCAAAGGCGGAATTGAAGGAATCTGGAATTTTACTCATGTGAAATTGAAGGTACCGGACAGCATGGTGATACAAAAGGAAGACCTATCTTCAGGCTATGCCATGTTCTGCGTCAGGATGCAGGCACGGCAGATAGGAACGGACCTCCCCTCATCCCTCGTACCAGAGGCGTGATCTGCCTATGGAAAAAAGGGAGTCCCTGAAGGAGGCCAAGATCCTCTCCCAAGCACTCATGCTGCAAAATCGCTTGCAAAAAAGGTACAGACACCTCAAGAAATGGGCAAAACAGCGGGATACCGATGTCTTCCGCCTGTATGACCGGGACATACCGGAAATACCCCTGGTCCTGGATCGGTATGGGAATGGGGTTTCCGGGGCGCTGTACCAGCGGCCTTACGAAAAGGACGAATCTGAAGAGCAGCACTGGCTTAAGGCCATGACCACAGCAATAGCCGCTGCCCTCGCCATTCCCGCATCTCAGGTGTTTCTTAAAGAACGAAAACGGCAACGAGGTAAGGCTCAATACCAGCCGTTCCATCATCAGGGAAATCGGTATTTTATACAGGATGTCCATGAAGGGGGCCTCTGTTTCCGCGTGAATCTGTCAGACTACCTGGATACCGGGCTTTTCCCGGATCGCCGGAAGATGCGGCAGCTCCTTCGGGAAGAGGCGGCAGGTAAGCGGGTGCTCAACTTGTTCTGTTATACCGGAGCTTTTTCCGTATATGCCGCTGCAGGAGGAGCCGCGGCAATTGATTCCCTGGATCTATCCAACACCTACCTGGACTGGGCAGCGGTGAACTTCCGCCTCAACCATTTTGAAGCTCGGAGACTCGAAATCCCTCAGCGCGGTCCCCTTGCCTTAGACCGTCCTGGTCTTCCCCGGTATAGACTCATACGGAGGGATGTCCTCTCCTTTCTCGCGCAATCCCTGGGTACCCGGCTTTCCTGGGACCTCATCATCCTGGATCCCCCGAGCTTTTCCAATTCAAAGGGTATGCAAACCACCTTGGATATCCGACGGGATTATCAGAAGCTGATCAGCCAATGCTTACAGGTCCTCGATCCCCGGGGAAAGCTCTGGTTCAGCGTCAATGCCAAAGGCTTCCGACTCAACCCAGCGGATTTCCCGGGCATCACGGTACGGGATAGGTCTCCGGAGATTATAGATGAAGATTTTCGGGGGAAGCGGATACCTGCATGGTATACGTTTTCTTTTAAGGAATCAGGATAAACCCACAAACCCCGGTTCTTGGAGGAAGTGGCGGGACATTCTGCTAGGACTCCCGGTATGGGCTTTTTCCCAGGGGAAGGATCCGGGGATATATTAGAGTTGTTCGGAAACCTCAGTTTCCGAACAACTTCCGCTTAAAAAACGATAAAAAATGTAGATTTTATTAAGAAATCCACATTTTTTGGAGACTTGTTCGAGAACCAACCGGGTTCTCGAACAAGTCCATTCTGGAATAGCTTTTTGTACTGGAAAAGTATGCCCCATTTGCTTAGACTCATTAAAGAACAAGCATACGAGGTTAGTGCATAAAGACCACATTTTGAAATAGCCTCATACCCTATACGGAAAAAGGAAAACTTATGGATACACATCCCTCATTACGAACCTTACAAGACGTGGACGCCCTGTTCCCGGCGGATTTCACGGAAGAAAAGAAGGCCCAGGCAAAAACCCTGTTCCTCAAAACCCTTTCAGGAGAGGCCCACCGTTTTTATGGCGGGAAGATGCAAACCCTCCCCAAATGCGGTATCTATGGTCTTAACTGGTTTAACCTCTGGTATACTCCAGGGGTGTCTAAAATTTCCACTACCATTCGGGATGATACTGATGCCTCTTTCTCCCTCTCTAACCGGGGGAATTTGGTGGCCGTGGTTTCCGACTCCACCCGGGTCTTAGGGGATGGGGACTGTACCCCTCCAGGAGGCCTGGGGGTCATGGAAGGCAAAGCCATGCTTATGAAATACCTAGGCGGGGTGGATGCGGTACCTCTCTGCGTGGATTCTCGAGGCCCAGAGGGGAAACCGGATCCCCAGAAGATCATTGATTTCGTCAAGATGGTACAACATTCTTTTGGGGCCATAAACCTGGAAGATATCAGTCAGCCCAACTGTTTCAAGGTCCTCGATGATCTACGGGAAGCCTGCGATATTCCGGTATGGCATGATGACGCCCAGGGAACCGCCTGTATTACCTTAGCAGGACTCATCAACGCCCTGAAGCTGGCCGGTAAGAAGCTGGGAGATGCCAAAATCGTGCTGCTCGGCGCAGGAGCAGCGAATACTACCATAGCCCGGCTCATCCTGGCCGATGGAGGAGATCCGGCGAAGGTGACCATCTTTGATTCCACCGGTTCCTTGCATCTGGGTCGGGAGGATATTAAAAAGGACAAGCGGAATTACCGGAAATGGGAACTCTGTGAAAAGACCAATCCTGGAAGGGCCCCCTCCATAGCAGCGGCCATGAACGGGGCAGATGTGCTCATTGCCCTTTCCACCCCGGGACCGAACACGGTAAAGCGGGAATGGATCAGCTCCATGGCGGCTAAATCGGTGGTATTTGTCTGCGCCAATCCTGTACCGGAGATCTGGCCTTATGCGGCCAAGGAAGCAGGGGCCTTTATTGTGGCCACCGGCAGGGGAGACTTCCCCAATCAGGTGAACAATTCGGTCTGTTTCCCCGGTATATTAAAGGGCGCCCTCTTGGTGCGGGCCCGGAAAATCACCGACGGCATGGCTATCCGCTGTGCCCATACGATTGCGGAATTTTCCGAGAAGCGAGGCATACACCCGGACAATATCATCGCCACTATGGAGGAGACCGAGATCTTTGCCCAGGAAGCCGCGGATGTGGCGCTCCAGGCCATTAAAGAAGGGGTCGCCCGGGTGGAACTTTCCTGGGATACCGTATACCAGCGGGCCAAAGCAGACATAGCCGGGGCGCGAGCCTTAGTGGAGGATATGCAGAAGCTGGGATACATCCAAGAACCTCCCGCGGCCATGCTGGAAGCAGCCTTAGCCAAGGCCATTGAGGGGGTCCGTTAGGAGCGGGGCTTCCTCCAGGTCCTCACGAGTATTTTCACCCAGAGAAAGGGATAAGCCTCGGGAAAATTTCCAGAGGCTTAGGGGCCTTTCGGCTCCTCATATACCATGAACCGGAGACTGCAAATCTCCGGTTCCATTCCCGGGGCCTGGGCTGAATCGTAGGGTTAGCCCGCTTGCCAATCTCGTCAAATCGTGCAGGTGCGCCTGGAGTACTCCCTGTCCCATGCCTCATGTTAGCTTTTTTCTAAAGCTCAAATTGCTGGACCGGGTTGGTTCGTATTGTCGTGTTTCTTGCAGATAGGGTATACTTGTTCCTAATCTCCCATACATTGCAGAGGGGATATACTGGACTTGTTCGATAACCCGGTTGGTTATCGAACAAGTCTCCAAAAAAATGTGGATTTCTTAATAAAATCCACATTTTTTATCGCTTTTTAAGCGGAAGTTGTTCGGAAACTGAGGTTTCTGAACAACTCTACTACATCCAAAGGGGAAGTAAAGACAACTTTGGTAGCGTACAGAGGCAAAATCAGCGGAGCGTCCTTATCTATACTGGGGACTTGTTCTCCCAGTACCAAGACCTCGAAGTAAGGGGCTGTTATCTTACCACTAGGGCTCATCCAGGGGTATTAATACCAGGGGCAAGTGTTTGTGGGGTTGCGGGATTGGATAGGGGGAGGTTTTTTCTCTTTTTTTTATATAAAAATAGCAAACCATAGGCCCCTTGATTAGTATTAGGGATACTCGATAAAAAGGAATCCTCATGGATCGTACTGAACTGTTACACAGAATAAGCACCTTTCCCCTGATCCCCTCGTTCCTCGCGGAACAGCTCTTGTCTGGAGATTTTCGCTCGATCTTTAAAGGCCAGGGGATTGAGGTGGATGAGGTCCGACATTACGAACCGGGGGATGATGTGCGGACCATAGATTGGAATGTGAGCGCCCGTTTTGGAACCCCTTATGTGAAACGCTACCGGGAGGAACGGGAAATGACGGTGTTTCTGGTTTTGGATTGCTCCGCTTCTATGTATTGTGGCAGCTGCCAGATGAGCCGCTATGACCAGGGGATCCTGTCCGCCAGCTTAATTGCCTTTTCCGCGGAACAGGCGGGTCAAAGCGTGGGGGCCTTGTTTTTTGACCAAGCCATTACCCAGGTCTTCCCCCCCCGGAAGGGAAAAGCCCATATCCTGGCGGTGATAAGCCGTGCCCTTTCCATTAAGACCACGGCAGGGGGGAGCGATCTGGGAGCAGCTCTGGCAGGGCTGGGAAGGTTTCTGAAACAACGGGCCTTGGTGGTGGTAATTTCAGATTTTCTCAGCGTGCATTGGGAGCAGGAATTGGGAAACCTTTGCCGTAAGCATGATGTCATTGCCTTAATGATAGAGGACCCCTTGGATAGGGATATGGCCGGGATGGGGCTTATCTCCCTGGAAGACCCGGAAACCGGGCTTGCCTATCAGGTACCCGGATCCTTCCCGGGCTTCTGTTCCGCCTGGTCTGCGTGGCATGACCAGCGATATCAGGCATGGCAGAAGATCTGCCGGGGCTGTGGAGCTGCTTTCATGCATATATCCACCGAGGATGATGTGTCTGCTCACCTTATCCGTTTCTTTGGGAACCGGAGAATTCCTAGACGCCGGGAACCTCGGAAATCCTAGCCAGGATGGGCCGCAATGAAGGTGCAGGTATGGATTTTTCTTGTAGGGTGCCTCACGGTGTCCCTACAGACCGGATTCCCCCAAGCAGGTGCTGGACTTCCCGGAGCAACGCCGCCGGATACGCCTTATCTCATCCCTCAAACCCTTTTTGTGGGAGATCTTGGCCGTTTGGTGGTACCCCTGGGACCAGCATCCAAGGATTTCCAGCCCTTCATCGTAGAAAAAGCCCTGCTTAAACCCCTAAACGAACAAAGGGATCTGGTTATTCAGCGGATTGAACTGGAAAACCGCGGGGGCCAGGTCCGGCTGCTTGTTGATTTTGTCCCCTATGCCCCGGGCTTTCTTACCCTGCCGGATCTGCCTATCCCGGACCTACGATCCCGAGGGCTTTCCATCGCAGGTCTGCGGGTATGGATTGCCTCGCTGCTTACTCAAGAAAACGTAGTGCTTTCCGAACCCCTTCCTCCGCTGGTGATTCCTGGTACGACTCTGCTCATATATGGAAGTACCGCCGGGATATTGCTGATCCTCCTGGGGGGAATCGGTTTCCAGGTTTGGGGAAGGGACCATCTCCAGGATGTTCAGGAACGGTTCCGGCGGCGGCGGCTTATCCGGGCTATGAAGCGGCTCCTGCGGAATTTAGAGAAAGCACTAAAGGATGAAAGCCCAGAGGCCATCCTCTGCCGTTTATCGGGAGCATTTAGGCATTGTTTGAGCCTGTTTACGGGTATGCCCTGCCAGGCTATGGATGCCGGGGAATTGAAAACCCTGCCGCCCTTACTACCGCCGGAACCGGAAAGACCGGAAGCCGTACCCAGCATACTTTCCGGGATCTTTCTGTGTGGGATCTTCCGTCGCTGTGATGCCCTGCGTTTCAGCGGTGCCCCTATAAACCAGCAGGAACTCCTCAGGATTCTTGAGGAACTGCAGGGCTTTACCCATACCCTGGACCAGACTGATAAGAAACAGAACCGGCTGGCCCTGCTGCCCTGGCTGAAGCAGAAGGCGAGGGCATGACCATAGGCTTTGAACATCCTTTCCTGATCCTCGGAGGGGTGTTGGCGCTGATCGCCAGTGGTTGCCTATCTCGTTTTTTGAGAGATAGGTACACGGTCCGTATTCCTTTAGGCCCTCCAGGAGGCATCCCCTTTAAGCCTCCCCAAAAGCTCCGCTGGTTCGTCCGTCTGCTTCGGGGGATGGAACTTACCGGCATATTCCTGCTGTTTATTGCCGCGGCAGGGCCCCTTTTTATATCCACTGAAACCCTATGGCTCAACCGCGGGGCGGATATCATCTTTGTAGTGGATGTGAGTCCCAGTATGGCGGCCCGGGATATGGAAAACCAGAACCGCTTTGATACGGCCCGGTATCTGGTCCGCACCTTTGCCATGAATCGTCCTGCAGATGCCCTGGGCCTCGTGGCAGTAGGTAATGACGGGGCCCTCCTCTTGCCTCCCACGGTTGACCGAGTAAGCCTCTTTTCCCGGCTTGAAACCCTGCATATCGGTGAATTGGGAGATGGAACGGCCCTGGGTATGGGCCTTGCCATTGCGGTGTTACATCTCAAGGACTCATCAGCTCCCCGTAAATCCGTGGTCCTCATCACCGACGGGGAGAACAACGCCGGGGCCATCCATCCCGAGACTGCTGCAGCCCTGTTGCCGGAACTGGGAGTCAGTCTCTGGGTCATCGGGGTGGGAAGCGGTGGGGAAGTACCCATTGATTACGTGGACCCCTTCACCAAGATACGCCGGAGTGGAACCTTTGATTCCCGGTTTGATCCAGAAACCCTCAAAGCCATTGCCCAGAAAGGGGAAGGTGCTTATATCCCAGCCCCTTCAGCAGAAGCCTTTGCCCATGCTTTTTCCCGGATCCATGAAGGGGAGATGATCATAGGCCGTTCAGGAACGATGCTTCGAACTCAAGGTTTTCAGGAGATCTGTATCATCGCCGCCCTGGTTCTTCTGGGTCTGCGGTGGCTTATCCGCCGATATGGAGGCAGGGCTTTTTTATGAGTTTTGATACGCCCCAGGTCTTACTTGGTTTTCTGCTGTATATTCCCCTGATCATCCTGGAGGTCCTGCACTATAAGAGACGCAGGCCCTTTCTGGAGCGTTTTATTGCCGCTACCGGCTTCACCGGAGCGCCTGTACCCCAGCAGCTCAGGGAATTCCAGCGGTATGCCGCGGCAACGTCCCTGCTGGGGGGACTCTTTCTTGCTTTTCTCATCATCGCCTTGGCAGGTCCTCGATGGGGGAAGCAGATGCAGATGGAATACCGCCGGGGGGTAGATGTGATATTTGCAATGGATCTCTCCCGCAGCATGGAGGTACCAGATTCCCCGGAAGGACTTTCCCGGCTCGACCGGGCCCTCCGTATTGCCCGGGAAGTGGCAGAGGCTGCTGGAGCAATTCGCCTGGGAGCGGCCGTGGGCAAAGGCCGGGGGGTGTTGGCGGTCCCGTTAACCTACGATACTCGGGCCCTCGTGAGTTTTCTCGAAGGGCTTTCCGGTTCCACCATTACCGGCTGGGGAACCAATCTGGAAGCCTTGATCGACGCGGCTTCTGGGGCTTTCCAGGAGGGGTTTCCCACCAGCCGGGAGATCATCCTATTTTCCGATGGGGAGGCGCTTTCAGGCACCCTCTCCGCGGCCATAGACCGGCTCTTGGTCCAGGGGGCGAGGATAAGCGCCGTGGGGCTTGGGACTGAACAAGGCGGACCGGTCCCTTCTCAGCAAGCCCTTGTAGGAACTGAGCTTCCTGCTGCGGAAGAAGCCTCCTGGAGTTACCGACGCAATGAGCCTTTACGGAACGCAGCGGAACGGACCGGAGGGGTCTATATAGATGGAAACAAAGACGATGCGGTGAGCCTGCTGTTAGACTATATCCGGTCTCACGGACGTACATCAGGAATGCAGGGTTACCGTGGGGAAGCAAAGGCCCGTTGGCGGTTTTTTGTCATAGCCGCGCTTATATCCTGGGGAATCGCCAAAGCCCTGCATATCAGGAGGCGAAATCATGGGTAAGCAGCAGATCCAGAGAGGATTGGTTGCTCTGAGTGTGGTTTTACAGGGGACCTGGTTCGGCTTAGTCTGTTCGTGTTCAATAGAAACCCTGGTAAGCACCGGGAGGAACATCCCCGGGATGCTCCTCATCATGGAAGGGAATTTTTTCAATTCCCGAAACCAGTATCCTAAGGCCATAGCCGCTTACTTACAGGCCCTCCGCTATACCGAAGCCCGGCCCTATGGGGAATTGGGCTTAGGAGTGGTGTATGGTTCCCTGGATGAGGGAGCCGCTGCGCTGGAACGCTTTAGCGCAGCCGCAGAAGCCCTCCAGGATCTACCAAAGGAGGCTGCTCCTGAATTGGTATACCGGATTCATTACAATAGAGGGGTGGTTTGTTTTAAGGAGGAAGATTATGCCGGAGCTGCTGCAGCGTTTAGGCAGGCCCTGGAGACCGATAACAGTCGTATTGAAGCCAAGCGGAACCTGGAATTAAGCCTCTTAGCCCTGGCCCAGGGAAGAAGGGCCACCGCGGTTTCTCCTCAAAAGGAGACAGGAACCGAGTCGGAGGCCGGCGCATCTGCCCTCTTTGAATACCTCTATAAAAAGGAACAAAACCAATGGAAAAGCCGGGAATGGATCGAAGCAGTTCCCCCTACAGGACCGGATTATTGAACAGGAAAAGCAGAAAAATACTCGGCTTATTATTCATCCTGGCGTCGTACCTGGGCGCGCAAGAACTTGAGCAAGAAGCCGGGGAGGAAAATCTGGAGCAGACAGGGCCTGAGGTATCTACCGGGATCGAGGGATCAGATCCTGCTTTAAAGGTAACCTTGCACGGGTTCCCTGAATCGCCGCAGGTGCATACCAGTTGGATAGTGGCTCTCTTGGTGGATTATCCGGTGCCCGGAGAGCTTACGGTCCAGCATCCGCCGCTACCTGACACCCTCATCTTGGAGAGCATCCGTACAAGACCCCATCAGGCAAGACAAAACCCAGAATCCGGGAAAGTTCAGACCATGGTTGAATTTTGGTTCATTCCCCAACAAGCAGGCCCCCTCACCTTGGGGGCTTTTGAGGTGCGTACCCCGGACATGCACTACTTGACCGAATCCAGTTCCTGGTATATCCAGGGAGAAACAAAAAGGGGGTATCAGCCGGTTTGTTCCTGGCTTAGGCCGCCTCAGTCCCTTAGGATCGGAGAACGGGCACAGGTGGCCCTTCGGCTGAGCGATTGGGATCCTGGAAAACCCTGGCCTGGGACAGAACTGTTCCTGAAGGAGTTACCGGAAGGCGTACTCCTGGAAGCAGAACCTTTAAGTCCACAGGACCGGCAACAGGGCCTGGTCCTCCGACTTAAGATAATTCCCTTGGAAGGCACCGAATTCACCTTGCAGTCCCGGCGCATACCCTATGAGGAACTGAGCATCGAGATTCCAGAACTCCGCATCCCCCTCTTCCCCGGTACGCCCCCTTCTTCCCCACGTCCCACGGTAACGGTTAAGCCCCCGGTGGAGGCCGAACCCA
This sequence comes from Treponema sp., assembly GCA_031259215.1. Taxonomy (GTDB): domain Bacteria; phylum Spirochaetota; class Spirochaetia; order Treponematales; family Breznakiellaceae; genus JAIRLU01. Next base: position 10,100 of record JAIRLU010000262.1, read on the forward strand.
ACGAGTGGAGCCTTCCCTTTCCCCGTACTACCCCGCCGAGGTTCCCCTGGTTCCGGGACGATTACGAACAGGCCCTACAGCAGATCCAAAGCCTCTGGAACCAGGGTAAGATCCCTGAAGCTCTCGGGGAAATGCGCCGGAACGAACGGGAAAACCTGGCAGGCCCTTCTTTCGCCCTCCTTCGCCGGGAAGTTGAACAGGGTCTTGGGCTCACCCTTACCCAAGATGAACCATGGAGACCCCGCAAACTATACCGGATCCTTTTGGGCTTGAGCCTGGGGATCCTCGTGTTTACCTTGATAGCGGTCATATTCCGGCGAGTCTGCGGAAAGGGGATCGTAACTTCCAGGATAACCCAGGGTTATAAGGGTATGGTACTGATCCTGGGGATTGGGATGGGGCTCTTGCTTTCTGCCCTAGCAGGTCTTGGAAAACTTCACCTGGATACGACAACCGGACAAGGGGTACTCAGGGCCGCACAAGCTTACCGGGTACCTGAAGAAGGAGGTAGGGTAAGCGCCTCCTTCAGTGAAGGCGAACCCGTGCAGATCCGTTGGGTATCGGATTTCTGGGTTTATGTGGAATCCTTTGACGGCAGACTAGGATGGGTACCAAGGGATAAACTGATTTGGTATTAAGGAGCGTCGATGGATTTTGGGGATATTCTGGATGCGTGGGACCGGCAAACTGCACGAGCCTTGGGGAACAGACGAAAGGGGGCTGCCGGACAGAAAGCAGCCCGGCAGGAGCCCGCTTCACTCAAACCCCCTGACCAGAAACATCAAAAGAACCACCAAAAACCGCATCCCCTTACGGTATGGCTTCAGGTCCATGAGGTCTACGATAAGGATGAGATCCTGGATACAGCGAATGAACGCCCCGGGGAACGCCGCCGCCGGCTGCTTCACACGAGAGCAGATGCGGTCATCGATCTCCACGGACTTAACCGGGATGAAGCGTGGAATGCCCTGGAGTCGTTTTTTTTGAACAGTAAACGGCAGGGGTTTGAAAAGCTCCTCATTGTCCATGGAAAAGGAAACCATTCCGGGAGTACTTCGGTGCTGAAGCATCTCGTGAAAACCTTTATAGAAACCTGTCCCTTTGCCGGTGAAAGCGGTCATGGCAATGCCGCGGCAGGGGGGACCGGCGTTACCTGGGTACTGCTCAAGGACGAGAGCAACCCCCGCCGTATATCCTGAGCAATACGGATTCATTCCACGGGTATCCACTCGGACCCCCAGAGACGCACTCAGCGTCTTCCCTTTGTACGGTCTCGTGCAGAGGATAGGCAAAACCAGCGCATTCTATCAAATCGGGGAGATCATATTTTCCGCGCTTTTATCATAAACAAGGGTATATGCCCGTTGATAAAGCGTTCATCCTCCGTACATACTTGGGATGAAACATCTTCGAGTACGGTTTCTATACAAAAGCCAAAAGTTTTTAAATGGTCCCTGTCCCATTGGGGGCGTTTTTCTTTTGACAGGGGAAGCTCTTTTGCGATGTCGTCCATAACTGCCGTCGAGCTATGTCCCATGCCGTAAAGCCATGTACGGCCTTCCTCCTGCGCTGCTGAACGCAGGCGCAGGAAACGTTCTTTTTCGTCATCATAAAAAAGGTAGTTATACCAGGACGCGTCAAAATATATCAAGGCCCCCTTTTCTTTTAATACCCGATTCCATTCCGCGAACGTTTTTTCGGGATTCGGCATAAGCCATGTAGTATTTCGTGCTATTATCACATCAAAAGTTTCATTTTCAAACGGCAGTGCGTCGATATGGGATAATTGAAAATCCACAGTAAGGCCGGTTTTATTTTTTATATATTCCGCTTCTTCAAGCATCACCGGGCTAAAATCGATTCCTGTAACATGATGCCCTTCCTTTGCCAGGATAAACGACATAAACCCTGCGCCCGTGCCGGCATCCAGAATCTTAAGCGGTTTGTGGGGAGGCAGCCGGGGCCTTAGTATTTCCATGTAATTTTCCGCTTTGCCGGAATTAAGACCCTCCATACACGAAGCGGCAAACTCCGGTGCAAAGCCGTCCCAATAACGGGAAATGAGCTCTGCCTGTTCCTCCACAGGAGTTCCTTTTACCGCAGATACCATAAACATAGGCGTCAGATTGTATATGTCCTGTATGGAACTGTCCGTCGAAACCCCGGCGTTAATATTGTGTTCGAGGTGAATACGGGTAAACCTGAGCCGCATAAGCGCGGCTTTGTCCCACTGCGGGCGGGGAACTCCAACCAGTGGAAGGCGCATCCAATAATCCTCAAGTTTATGCATAACCGGTCTTTCCGGCAGCCTGCCGTACCGCTCGTAATAGTCCCGTATTTTTTTCCGGTAAGCCCTTCCTATTTTTTCATCAAATAGATTCATGTACCAGGGGGCATCAAACATTAAAAGCTTTCCGCCGGGTTTAAGAACGCGCTTCCATTCTTTGTACGCTGCTTCCGGTTCATACAGGGTCCATGTAACATTCCGGTTTACAATTAAATCAAAGGTATCCTCCGGGAAATCAAGCTTGTGGCTGTCCATCAGCAGCAGGGCGGGGTTGACCTGTTCTTTTTGAAAATTGATTTTTGCCTGTTCAAGCATTCCCGGCGTACAGTCTATGGCGGTAACCTTATGCCCTGCGTGGGACAGGATAATCGCAAAGAAGCCCGGGCCGGTTCCTATATCCAGAACGTCAAGCGGACCTTCGCGGGGGGCGTTTCTTTGTATGAGCGCCGTCCATGCGTTCCGTTCCTTCGCGGCAAGTTCGTTGTTTATGGACGCGCTGTACCTTTCGGCAGCCTCGTTCCAACGTTTTTGTGTTTGTGATAAGTAGTTCATAGTATACTCCTTTGTTTTTATTTTACAGGCAATTTTTGCACCTTATGAATCTGGTAAAATACAATAAAAGATGCCGATGTTATAAACCACGAGACAGGGAAGCTCAGAATCACCATTTTCAATGTCGGCCATAGGGGCGCCGCAAACAGAATCCAGAGTATTCTACAGGCGCAAGTACCTAAAAACGTCAACGCCATAGGTTTTAAGGTATCCCCTGTTCCGCGGATTGCGCCGGATAGTATCACGCCCCATATATAAAGAAAATATGAGGGACTAATAAAACGTATGAGAGAGACGGCCAGAGTGATAACCTCATGGTCGTTTACAAACATCCTGCTCAAAGAAGGACAAAAAAGATACAGAATAGCGCTAATAATCACAATGATGACCAGCGACATACCAAGGCAGGAGATGACTCCGCTCCTTGCCCTCCCGTACAGACGGGCTCCAAAATTCTGAGCCACAAAAGTTGAAATCGCGGCTCCAAAAGAATCTACGGTTACCCAGATCAAGAAATCAAGTTTTCCACAGACAGCCCATGCCGCAATGCGGTTTACGCCAAAAGTGTTGATACTGGACTGGATAATCATATTGGCAATTGAATAGGAGGATGATTGAAAACCCGCGGGCAATCCCAACAGAAATATTTCCCCTAGTACCGGCTTGTGGAAGCGTATTTTTTTCAATGTTATCCGGCAGGGCATCGGCGTTCGAAGCAGCGCCGTTATTACCAGCACTGCGCTTAACAGTTGAGAAAGCACCGTTGCAAGCGCCGCCCCGGCGGTATGCCATTTGAACAGCCCGACAAAAATCAGATCCAAAAGCACATTGGCGATACTCGAGGCAATCAAAAAATAGAAAGGTGTTTTTGAATCTCCCGCCGCCCGCAGAATACCTGTGCCAATGTTATAGGTCATGGATACAGCCATACCGGCAAAATAGATTCTTGCATAAGACAAGGTATATGCGTAAATATCATCTGGAACATTCAACAGCCGCAGAAAAACCGGAGAACCCAGAATTCCTATCGCCGATATAATGATGCCGCCTGTAAAGGCGAAAGCCACCGCAGTGTGTACCGCTCTGGATAATTTTTCGGTTTCTTTCGCTCCAATGTATTGAGCGATAATGATTGTCGCCCCTACGGAGATTCCAATAAAAAAGTTGATCGGCAGCTTGGTTAGATTCAGTATGGCTTCAATAGATGCCAGCGCATCCTTGCCCGCAAATTGGCCGATGATAACCGCGTCTATGGTTGTATAAAACTGCTGAAACAGGGTTCCCCCAAAAATTGGCAGCAAAAAGAACAGCAGTTTCTTCCAAATGACCCCTTCGGTCAAATCATACTTCTTTTCCATCAGGCATCTTCCACCATTGCTGTATTTCTTTTGCTGTACATTAATTTCCCCGCAAGCGCGGATTGATCGCCGCGTTAACAATATCGGCAAACAAATTAAACGTTATAAAAGAGACTGCAAGAATCACCACATAAGCTTGAATAATAGGAATATCCTGCCTAAAAATGGCCAGAACGCAGGTACGTCCAATCCCCGGCCAGGCAAAAAGATTCTCAACTACCACGGTTCCTGCCAAAAGTCCGGGAATGGCAAGAAAGAATGCGGCAACTGCGGTTTCCAGCGAATTTTTTAATATATGTTTTATCAATACCCTTTCTTTAAGTCCGCAGGATCTGCCGTAGCTTACATAATTTTCATGGCTATTCCGAATCATTTCACCTCGGATAAGACGAAGATAGTAACTATAATAATTCAGGCTTAGCACGAAGACCGGTAGTATAAAACTGGCCGCTCCTTCCTTGCCGCTGGTGGGTAAAAGATTCAATTCGACTGATATTCCCCATATAAGCAGGGTTCCGATCCAGTAGGCGGGCATGGCGTTTAACAAAAACATGACGCCGCGCAGCGCCCTGTCAAAAAAACTTCCCTCATATTTTACGCAGAGTATGCCCAGAGACAATGAAAGGATAATGATAAAAAGAATTGACGCCAATGCTAATTGCATGGTATTTATCAGACTTGGGAAAATAATATCTTTCACCGGCTTCTTGTAAACATAAGAAATCCCAAAGTCAAAGGACATACAACCTTTTAACCAATCCCAGTACCGCGTAAGAAAAGGTTTGTCAAGTCCAAGTTCCGTTATTGTTAGTTCAATCATTTCATCCGTCATTTCCGGTACACCGCTTGAATAAAGTACGGAGACGGCAATATCCTTTGGGGAATAATTGGTAAGGGTAAAAGAGATAAACGTAGTAACCGCAAACAACGGAACCGCCGTTAGTATTCTTTTTACTATATAAGCCCACACAGCCGCCTCCTTGCAGGAAATACCGTCTACTAAACAAGCCTATTTTCTGTACGTAAACCGGTCAAAGGGAATTTCGTACTGGGACTGGTTAAACCCTATATTTTCCAGATACACCGGAGCCACAATCATCAAAGAACCGTAGGTTATGGGTATAAAAGACGCCTGATTGTGAATTTCGGTAAGCGCGTATGTAAAAAAAACCTGACGCTTTGTTTCATCAAATTCGACAAGCGCTGAGTCTATGCTTTTTAGTATTGCGTCAATGTTTTTCATGCCTGAAGTCGGAATCTTATAACTGTTTGATCCGTGAAAAGCGGAAAGCGTACTCTGCGGATCATACGGCGCGCCCCAGGTATAATCCAGGACTATATCAAAACCCGGAGTGGTTCTTACCGCGACAACCCTGTCAACGCCCTCGACATTAACCTTTAGCCCTATTTGCTGGCATTGGCTTTGAATATATTCGCAGATGGCTTTTTCCCCTGCCTTTGAAAGGGTATAGTTCAGGGTAATTTCAAGGGGTTTACCGCCCTTTGTTCTATACTCGCCGTTCATCCTCCATCCGGACCCTTCAAGAAGCTGTCTTGCTTTTTCTAAATCGCAGGGGCGGTTTTCCAACGGAATATTGCAGTAGGAAACGGACTTCGCAAAAAGCGTATCCGCGGGTATATCCATGCCGTTTGTAATATTTGATGCAATTATATTCCGGTCAAGGGCATACCACAGAGCCATGCGTACCTGTTCGTCACTTATCGGCGAAGAAATATTACTGGTATTGGCAAGCAGCATTTTTGTTACAACCGCGTTACTCATTACAATTTTGTATTTATTCATCGCCTCAATCTGCCGCAGCGCCTCAGCGTCAAACATATTAGCCCCTTGATTAGTAAACAGTATATCAACTTCGCCTTTTTCCAGGGCCAATATCGTGGTAAGCCCAATCGGCAATACCTTTCTGGTAAGTTTTTCGATTTCAGGCATGCCGTTCCAATAATCGGGATTCCCGTCGAAAACCGCGTATTGATCCGGTACATGTTCTTTTAATATCCATGCCCCCGTCCCGGAATATCCTTTAACGCCGTCCTTTGTTCCTCCGTTGATAAAATCTGCTGGAGAGGCAAAGCGGAATGGCCTTGTCAATCCCAGTTCGACGAGCGTCGGGTAATAGGCTTCCGACAAAACCATCTTAAAGGTGTATTCGTCAAGCGCCTCATAGCTTTGTATTTTCTGGGTCAGGCTCATCCAAGCATGTCTTTCTACGTTACTCATGATTGCGTCAAAATTGAGTTTTACCGCCTCGGCGTTAAAAGGCTCCCTATCGTGGAATGTAACGCCCTTTCTCAGATGAAAGACATATTCCCTGCCATCGGGAGAAATATCCCAGCTTTCCGCCAATGCCGGTTTAATCCCCTCGTTTGTATTATCAACAAGAGGTTCAAAAACCATGTCCTGAACGGTCATATCTCCAGCATACAGATGGATGTTAATATCACCCATCTCCGTCGGCGCGGCATACACCAATTCTTTTTTTACGTTTACATTTCTCTGGGTGGTATTTGATTCTCCGCCTTTTACACAGCCAAAAACTAAGATCCCTGCAATAATAGCAAGGATAACCGAAACCATTCTTTCTTTCTTCCACATGATAACCTCTCCTTATATAGTTGTTCAAAAATTGAAGTTTTTGAACAAATTCCGATAAAAAACAGCAAAATGCGGAGCATTTTGCAAGACTTCTTCGATAACCAACCGGATTATCGAAGAAGTCCAATAAAATTGCCTGGGATCAGACTGAAATCACCGACCCAAGCAGTTTTTTCGCATATTCATTGCGGACCTTATACAATTCCATAACCGGAGATTCTTCGACAATACTTCCATCGTAGAAGAATAAGACCCGGTCACACAGGTATGCCGCAGCCTGTATATCATGGGTGATGAAAATATAACTCATGTCCATTTCCTTTTTTAACGTATAAAACAGATCGAGTATCTGAACCTGTATCGAGACATCTATAGAACTTACCACTTCGTCAAGAACCAAAAGCGCAGGCGTTGTGGATACTGCCCGGGCAATGCACACCCGCTGGGCTTCACCGCCAGACAGTTCATGAGGATACTTTTCCAGGTAGCTCCCATCAAGTCCAACCTGGGTAAGTAACGAGACCGCCCGGGTGGTGAGGGACTTTCTGTTCCGTCTTTCTATCATGATCATGGGTTCTATAATCGCCTCGTACACGGTATAATTTGGATTAAATGAAGACGTATAATCCTGAAAAACAGCGCTGATCTTTCCCCGGCGCACCCCAGGGTCCGTTACATTCCTGCCATCATACAGAACCTGTCCTGAGCCAGGTTTTTCGATACCCAAAATGAGCCGGGACAGGGTCGATTTTCCGCTGCCGCTTTCCCCGATGATACCGAGGCATTCTCCCCGACACATTTCAAAGGAGATATGCTTCAGAACCGCCAGGGTTTTGCGGGAAAATAATCCTCCCTTGTGATAGCTCTTGCAGACCTTTTCTACGGAAAGCACTTATACCGCCTCCCGCATGATCGTTCTGAATTTATTTCCCAATGCCGTCCGGGTGTCCACCAAATACTTCGCATAGTCGCTTTTCGGCCTATAGAAAATATCCGCAGCACTGCCGCTCTCAACAATACGGCCTTGCTTCATTACCACTATATCATCCGCCAGCTTCTTAACCAGGCCAAGATCGTGGGATATAAATATCAGGGAGATCCCCGTTTCTCTCCGTATCTTTATCATCTGTTTGATAAGCTCAAATTGGGTAATCGAATCAAGGGCCGTGGTAGGTTCATCGGCAATGATAATATCCGGCTTTAAGGCAATGCTCAGAGCAATCATGACCCGTTGCAGCATACCCCCGGAAAGCTGATGCGGATATTTTCTACATATATCCTCCGGGTTTTTTAACATAAGGCTCTCGAAAATACCGGCCATCATCCGGTATGCGTCTTTTTTGTT
>JAIRLU010000004.1 GCA_031259215.1 Treponema sp.
GGTAAAGAAGTCAACGAGCAAGGGCCGATACAAGGCATACACATCAAAACGCAAAGGCCGGAATACCCGGTAGGAACCAGTGGTGTACTTCCGCTGAAGCTCAAACTCAGGGATATCAAGGGTTGGATCCTGGAGCAGGCTACTGCCATCAATCACAAACTCTTCAGAATAAATACGCATCTGATGATTCAGTACCGCCCCACCCAGGGGAATGTGGCTTAGGGTACCCCCTAAGTCCAGGAAGGGCAAAAGGGCGTACTCTGCTTGAAGGGAGAGATCAAAACCCAAGCCTTGTATAGCTCCAGAAGGATCCGGATCTTTCAAGGAGAAAGGACTGTATACCCGTATGTCGCTTTCTACCCAGGCGCTCAAATTTTCTTCACTATCTAATCCATAGGTTATCGTCGATTTGGGAATATAGATGAGGGGAATGTACAGGGCCGGTACAACGCCGACCCGGAGTTTTCCAAACTGCCCGTGTACATCTACGGCGACATCCGCGAAGATACTCCCGAAGACCGTCACATCCCCCTCAAACCGATGCTGATCTTTATTTCCCTGGGTGATCAAGGTAAAGATAGACTTGGGTATATTGCCGTTTATCCCCCCTTCAACCCCGCTGGATATACCAAAGCCCCATGCCCCAATATTCACATTAAAGAAGACTGCGGTATCTATATCGGCATTTAAATTGATCCCCTCTTTCTTGATGCTGTCGCTCAAGGAATTTAAATCAAGATAGACATGTTTTTTCATAATATCCCGGACGCCGGTCAAGTTGTTGGCCAGCCCCACCTCCGTATCCAAGCCGAATTCCACGAACCGGCGGGGTTTTTCTGCATAGAGGTTGAAGGAGAGGATACCGCTTAATACCAAGCACAAAGGTATATATTTTCTCATGGTTTCTTCCTTAAAAATTAATGGTTTGATCAATCTGCGCAGAAGCTTCTAGGATCAAGGAAAAATCAAGTTTTGCGCCCTCATTAAGGCGGCCAATCTTAAAGGAGTAACTATTAGTATTGTTACTTCCCACCAAGACTTTAAACTGAGGGTTAAAGGGATATTCCACATCCGGCCCCGTAAACCTGAGTGGATTAGGAGTATCTCTCCCTAGTGTTAATAGTTCACCCTCGAATGACCCGCTTCCATCTGGTTTCCCCACAAACAAACTCAAGCCCTCAATGATGGTATTGGTATACTTATAAAAATCAAGCTCCACCTCCTCGATACCCTTAAGCAAATCATCCTCCTTGCCGGTTCTGCCGAACAAATCACCGTCATTATCCGAACCGGTGAGCCCCTGCAATGGCTCAAGCTGCAGTTCTTTATACGAGGTCCCTTCGACAGTTACCGTCTCCCCTGTAACCTCGAATTCCAGAGGGATCTTTATAAGCATCTCCGCGGTAATAGTTTGATTGTTTGACTGAGGCGTTATCGTAACCGACTGTACCGTAATAGTATACGCTAAGGCACTGCTACTGGTGGTAAACAAATTGACCAGATCGATGGCTTCATTGATACTGGACGAGGGAATTGGTCCAGTAGCTGTACTGGTCTGATCATTAAAGAAGCCTGCGGAGAGAGACGCTGAGGTTATTGATTCATCCGTTACTAGGTCGGTAAGAGTCATCTTTGCTTTGGCGTCATTGGGTAAGCCATGAATAAATATATAGGCCGGTACTGTTTTGAGGCGGGCATTTCCCAGATACTTGGTGAAGTCCCCAAAATCAACGGTATACGTTCCGGTAAATTTCCCGTCTGTACCCGGATTCAGGGTTGCTTCGGTCCACTCAAAGTTAAGCTCCATTTGATACGTGCCGTCTTGCGGGGGACCTACCAGTTGGGCGTATATCTCTATTTTTTTGCTTGCCTTTTGCTCTGCATCAGTCCCCGTTGTTGTAAACAAGGTATAACCGTTACCGGTAAATTTCAGATCCCCATTCGACTCCGGCGTCCCCTTGCTATAATCAGCAATACCCAACTGGGGGATTTTCAGTTTCAGCGTATTTTCAAGACCCGCTCCTCCCTGTATGGTGATTCCCGCTTTATCAAGCTTCACATCCTTCATCCACTTTTCAATGGCCCCCAGGCTTATTTCAAACAGCGGCTCCGAAGGCTGGTTAGAAGAAATCCCACTCTTTGTTATATATACCGTGGAAAAGGTTCCAGGACTCCCTGGTATGGCCGGAATAACCAGAGGCGGCACCGTAATATCATCAGCCTCTTGTATATGTTTTTCTAAATCCAGGTTCAGCTTCGCAATCTCATAGCGTACCAGGTAGGTCTGGACCTCAAGGTTGTCCGTACCGGTGCCCTGGTAGTCATACAGAACCACCTTATTATCCGAACCGGTGCCACTCTCATCTGAGGGATTTATCATCCCCTGGATCTTCTCCCGGCCGATATAGTCGTTGATCGACTTCCCGCTTGCCCCAAAGGGACTGCCCAGGGGAATATGGACCCCTGGATTGCCTGTAACGGTCAAGGACTCAGGAATTTCAAAGTCACAGGAAGCTATGAAAAACACAAACAGCATCCATAACAGGCTCCCTATTTTTTTTCTCATGGTGTAATTCTCCTTAAAAATAGACTGGCTGGTGAAAAGACCCCAACCTTTATTAAAACCACTAAACTATACAATCTTAAGATTGATTCTATTATATTAGTATATCACTCTTAATAGAGTAAATTCAAGAATTCCGGTTATACTCTCAGGGGCGCGTCGGTACTGCCATTCCTCCCCACGGCAGCGCCTAGGATGGTATAATCCTCCTTGGCTTTATCCTCATCACTGATAACCTGAAGCGGCATCACCACCGCAGCATCCACCTGACCGGTTACGGAAACCTCGCAAACCCAGCCCCCGCTAAAACCACGAGTACCATTGAAAGCACAATAAGCTTTTTCATAGTTCCTTCCTTAAAAATACTTCCCGGAGGGAAACAGTCAACGACCGTCCGGCCCTTCCTTGGGGTACTTATAAAAAATGAGGACCCCCTCTATCCGTGCCGCGGACAGATTAGGGCCCTCAAATTTCTCAAACCCACATATCCGAGAGAAAATCGATAAAAATATATCAAAACAAACAGTTCGGTACCCTATAAAAGTATCGAGGGGGGAGGGGAGACTATAGGAATAAACAGCAAGAACCTACCGCGCGATTTCATCAAAACACCTTTACCCGTTTTTACGCTGCCCCACGAGGTAATCTGCACATCCTTTCTATATAATACCACCCCCGCTCCTTTTGTCAAGGATAAAATGTGGAGATCCAGGGCAACCCTCAACGACGGGTTCCTGCAGGCTGTTGTATTTGGCAGGACTAAATGATGTTGCTCTGTTATACTCTTTAAGATACTACTATTAATTAGAGTTGTTCAGAAACCTCAGTTTAAAAAACAGCAAAATGCGGAGCATTTTGCAAGACTTGTTCGATAACCAACCGGGTTATTGAACAAGTCCATTGATGGAAAGGAGGATACGGTATAGTATGCGGTGCAGTGGCGGTACAGGGCATGGCAGGGGATGATACCATCTTTACCTGCCAGGTCGGAGACTTGACGGTCCACCTGCTGGTGGAATATGTCGGTCAAGGAAACAGTTCTATTCTTTTAGGGGCCTCTGAAGAGGTTCTCCACCGGTATATACCCGGTGGAACCTATCAGGCAGAGACCCATACCCTGCTCATCCGCAGTCCTGACAGGATAATCCTGGTAGATACCGGATTCGGGGGCAAGCTCTTCGAGCACCTCAAAACCCTGAGGATTGATCCTGCGCAGGTGGATGCCGTGCTCCTCACCCACATGCACGGGGACCATATCGGGGGTCTCCAGCGAAGGGGAAAAGCCCTGTTTCCCCGGGCTTCCGTGTACCTGTCCCAGCAGGAAAAAACCTACTGGACCGAGACCACCGGTAATCCGGCAGCAGTGGCGGCGCTTGCCCCCTATGGTTCCAGGGTCCGTACTTTTCTGCCCGGCCCCCTCGGATCTGCAGAGGAACTGCTTCCGGGGGTACGGGCCATTGCTGCCTTTGGCCATACCCCAGGGCATACCCTTTACCAAGTAGAATCCAAGGGACAGAAGCTGCTGATTTGGGGGGATCTGATGCATGTCCAGGACATCCAGTTTCCCCTTCCCGCTATTTCAGTAAGCTACGATACGGATCCTCAAGCTGCCAGGGCCATACGAAAACAGGTGCTAGACTACGCGGCTCAACATACCCTGCCCATTGCAGGTATGCACCTCCGCTATCCTGCTATAGGCAGGGTGAGCCTTGAAGGGACAGGCTACCGGTTTAGTCCTCTACCCCCCAGAGGGGACTTAACGCCCCTGTAGGGTAGCCCGCCAGCGGGCTTAATGCCCCTGTAGGGCAGTGGTGATGAGCAATCGGGGCACCCCTTGCTTCAAGCCTCTGCTGCTTTGGAACCAAGCCCACAATATAAGTAAGCACGCTCCGCAGGATGTAGGAACGAAGGGACGTGGACCTTTATCCCTTACCACGCAGCCCACCACTACGCCCACCGCAGGTGCCCGCCAGCGGGTTTAACGCCCCTGTAGGGCAGTGGTGGTAAGCGGTCGAAACGCCCCTTGCTTCTTGTGGTTGCAGCTTCGGGTCTCTGCTGTTTGGGAACCAACTCACAATATAGCTCGGGACACTCCGCAGGAAGCAGGAACGAAGGGACATGTGCCTTTATCCCTAACCACGCAGCCCTCCGCTACGCCCATCGTAGGCACCCGCCAGCGGGCTTAATGCCCCTGTAGGGCAGCGGTGATGAGCTATCACAGCGCCCCTTGCTTCTTGTATTTGTCGCTTTGGAGCCAAACCCACAATACAGGTGAGGACGCGCGGCAGGATGTAGGAACGAAGGGACGTACCCCGTTCATCCGAACGCCTCCGCCCCTCATAACGCCCGCCGCAGGCGCGTACGCCGTTCTTCCGAACACCTCCGCCCCCCGCTACGCCCGCCGCAGGCGCGTATACATAGACGAATCAAGGGGTATCCAGTATACTGAGTCTTATGATTGGATTTCTTCTTAAAAAGACGTTCTTTGATCTCTGGGATAATTTGTTCCGAATTGCCTTGCTTAACCTAGGCTTCCTTGCTTCAGTGGCAATTCCCCTTTTTATCCCCCCCCTACTGCAATCTCTGCCTATTTTGGGAATGTTCGTTTTAGGTATGGGTATCCTCTGGTGTTTTGTGTATCTTGCCGCAACTGCCTTATCCCTTAAATCGGTATCTGATTACGGTTCCTTTGGATGGGGTGACTTTTTTATGCAAATGAAAAGCGCGTGGCCTGCGGGTTTGGTCATGGGCGGCTTTGTTTTCCTTATATGTATCCTCTTTCAAGTGGTAATTCCCTTCTATCTGAGTCTTGGTTCGGTGATCGGCTTGTTATTGGCGGCGATGATTTTCTGGACCATCGTATTGGGAGTCCTTTCGTTGCAGTTCTTCTTGGCCAGCCGTGCACGGTTGGGGGCCAAAATACCTAAGAACATTAAAAAATGCTTGCTCATTTTCTTTGATAATCCCCTGTTCTGTATTTTTTCTCTTGCCTACTGCCTCGTTACCCTGGCTCTCTCGGTATTTCTGGCCTTTCTCTTTCCCGGTCCTGCAGGTATTCTCCTCTATCTAGATGAAGCCTTGCGCTTACGGCTGCTCAAATACGACTGGCTTGAGGTAAATCCCGATGCGAACCGCCGCAAGATTCCCTGGGATACCCTTTTAATTGAGGAACGGGAAAAAACCGGAAGCCGCTCGTTGAAAAGTTTTATATTTCCCTGGAAAGATTAACCCCCCCCAGGGGGTTTAATGCCCCTGTAGGGCAGTGGTGATAAGCAGTCGACGCGCCCCTTGCTTCGGGCCTTTGTTGCTTTGGGTCTCTAGGGCCTGTTCACCCTACATGGAATCAATGAACAAACGGCGATAACACACAAGGCAAGATAGCTAAATGTGGAAAATAGCAGATCCAGCTGGTCATACCTGGTCCCTATCCGCCGAAACCCTTTTAACCGCCG
>JAIRLU010000045.1 GCA_031259215.1 Treponema sp.
GGGTATGGCATGGTTTTTTCTGTTTTTATTGCCTGCGCGGGTCTGGGTTACCGGGCTTCTGCGGAGGAGTACTATGCCATCGGCATGGCCTACTTGGAACTGGGAAAATACACCGAAGCAGAGCAATGGCTTAACCGGGCAAAAGCAGTGGATAAAACCAAGGTGGCTTCAGAATACAACCTGGGGAGAATCGCCTTTGAAACCAAGCAGTATGCAGAGGCCCTTAGGCTTTTTGAAGGGATCCTCAAAAAGGACCCGATGAACCTCATGGTTCTCAAAGCCACAGCCTATACCCACATTAAGATGGGGAATATAGAACAAGCCGAGGCTCTCTACCAGCAGGTATTGGCCCTGACCCCGGAAAGCGCGGATGATGGGTACAATTACGCCCTGGTGCTCTATGTCATGGAAAAGTACGACCGAAGCGAACAGGTCTTAGCCGCCTATCCCTTTGCCTTGCAGGAGAATATGGAGGTGCTCCTCCTTTTTGCCCGGGCGCAGAAAGCCCAGCAAAAGCCCGAAGCAGTGGATAGCTATGCCCAATGGTTTGAGGCTAATGGAGAAAAGAGCGATCCCCAGGTCCGTGCTGAGTATGCTTCGGCTCTGGAAGCGGGCGGGTTCTATGCCCGGGCGGTGGAAGAATACCGAACTATCCTCAAGGAGCTTCCTCAGCGGCCCTTACCTTCTCAAGATCTTTCCCCCTCCCAGGTCCGCTATACCTTGGCGCGGCTGCTTTTGATTGCGGATCCTGAAAACGAGGAAGGCATTACTGAGCTTACAACGGCCCTGAGGGAAGGGTTTGACGATCAGGATGCCTTGGAGGCCCTCATGGAAGAAGAGGGTATCTCTGAGGCCCATAAAGAGGCAATCCGCCGGCTCATTGATGAAGGCCCTCCGTCCGAGGAAACCGAGACCCATGAGGAAACCGAGGCCGATACTGAAGGGGATCCTGCTTCAGAGGAAGAACCTGAGGATCCATTAGATGATAGGGACGAGGTTTGAACCGCTTGCTCCCTATGGTCCGTAACAGGGTTAAAAGCCCGGAAATCGACCTTGGGCCGGATAGTTCCGCTTCGCCCTAACCGAATGTCCTCCAAGCCCCGATAATTCAAATGGGGAAACAGATTAATTCGGGTCGAAGCGGAACTACCGGGGTTCTGAATAGAACTGTTCGGGTTGGAGCGGAACAAGCCGTGCTCTGAACAGAACCAGTTCGGGTCAGAGCGGAACAAGCCGTACTCTGGGCAGCATGTGTTCGGCTCAGAGTGGAACGAGCCGCGCTCTGAATAGAACCAGTTCGGGTCGGAGCGGAACAAGCCGCGTTCTGAGCAGCATGTGTTCGGCTCAGAGCGGAACAAGCCGTGCTCTGGGCAGAACCAGTTCGGGTCGGAGCGGAACTATCGGGGTTCGGAACCTGGAGATCCGAGTTAAAAGCCGAGAAAGATAAAGAAAGAGGACGCCGGTCTTACGCAGTAAGCCGCATGAGAAGTAAGAGAAAAAAATGATTGTTTCGATGATACAGATACTTTTTGAGGTGCCTGATGCGGATAGTATCAAGGAGAAACGACGGATACTCCGGTCGATAAAGGATAAGCTGCAGCGCCGGTTTCGCCTGAGCGTTGCAGAAGTGGACCTGCAGGATTCTCTTTCCTTTGCCCAAATCGGGGGCGCCTTGGTCTCCAATTCCAAAGACTTTGGTGAGACGGTGCTGCATAAGGCCCTGGCTATGATAGAAACGGAAGTACCGGTTCGTATTCAGGATGTGCGTATTTATTCGGAAGAGTTTTGATTCTTTTATGTTTTATGGGTTATCGTTTTTTAAAGAAGGAATATACATGAAACAGATTAAAGGGTATTTGAGTATCCTTATTGCCGTTATGCTCCTGTTGAGTTCTTGTATTGGGGTACAGGCGGATATTTCCCTGCACCCGGATGGTTCGGGGACCATGGTTCTTGAGTACCGGGTTTCCCGAATGGTGGAATCGCTGGGGAAACTGGACGGCAATGAACGCTGGCCCCCGGTTCCCTTGGGGAAGGCGGATTTTGAGCGTACCCAGGAGCGGGTACCCGGACTTCGACTGGTGTCTTTTTCTACCAAGGAGGATGGAAAGGATCGGTATCATCACATCAAGATGGAATTCGCGGATCCCGGGGTATTGGTT
Organism: Treponema sp.; assembly: GCA_031259215.1. Classification (GTDB taxonomy): domain Bacteria; phylum Spirochaetota; class Spirochaetia; order Treponematales; family Breznakiellaceae; genus JAIRLU01. Next base: position 2,163 of record JAIRLU010000045.1, read on the forward strand.
CGTTTTCTCGATGCCACCGGACAGGGGGCTTCCCTGGTTCAGGAACAGGGAAAGTACCGGCTTACCCTCACCTTCACCGAAGGCATGGACAAGGCGGATCCGGATCTCCTGGCCCTGGTGGAGGCGGTTTCTGCGGGGTATTCCCTCCAGATGAACCTGTCCTTCCCCGGAGAGGGGTCCTTGAAGGTGTATGACCGGGAGGGAAGCTCATTGGATACCTTGCCCGGAATGACCCTGGTTCCCCAGGGAAAACAGGTTTCCTTCATGGCTCCTCTGGGAACGGTACTGACCCATAACCGGGGCTTGAGTATGGAAATAGGGTGGTAGCTCCGTAAGCCTGCGCTTCTATCGGTGCACCAGGTTTAAGAAATCGGTACATGAGGCCGATAAGTTTATAGTAAGCATATCAATACATCGTGGAGATGGAGGTTTTATTAAAAGCTGACATTGGACTTGTTCGATAACCCGGTTGGTTATCTCACAAGTCTTGCAAAATGCTCCGCATTTTGCTGTTTTTTATTTGAAATTTGTTCAAAAACTGAAGTTTTTGAACAACTCTATTAAAAAAGCCTCCATGGAACATAGAGAAAACAGAGGAGCCAGTTTCAAAACGCGGTTAAGGCGGACCTAGGGTCCCGAGGAAATTGGTTTTAGACCGCTTCAGCGGTTAGGCTGTATATTTTTTATATTTTTCCTAATATACTGGACTGAATAGGGTGCGTAGGAGCGTACTGAATATACCGAAAACCAGCGAGCCCTCATCAATGCCGGGGGCTTTAATTAGGGTAAACCCGAGGAGAAGGGGGGTTGCTCTGAACCTTCATATCGAAGTTGTATAGGCAGGCAAGTATGAATGAACTAATTATAGGTATATTAATTATCGGTAATACATGCTTAATCTTTTTTGCGGTGAAATATCTGGTAGCCCCCAAACGGATCGAGCTATTGGCTAAACTCTTACAAGAAGGTAACACCCAGGGGGTGATCAAAGCGGCTATGGCTATTATTGCAAAACAACCTCAGAACGTAGAAGCCCATTATTACCTGGGGATGGCCTATCTGGCGGAAAATAGAGCATCCCTTGCCCTGATTGAGCTTAAACTCGTATCTCAAATGGGGGTCCTGGGAAGGGCGATTCCGGAGATAGAGTTCAGACAGACCATGGCCCAGCTTTTCATCCGTTGTCATCAGCCGGAAGAAGCCATTAAAGAGTACCTTTTATTGATAAAACTCGTGCCTGAAAACGCTGAATTCTATTACCAAGCAGGGAAACTCTTTGAGGAACGGAATCGTATTGATATGGCAAAGCATTATTTCTATAAAGCCGCAAGACTCAATCCTCATGACGGCCGGGTCCACTGTGAACTCGGTTCCCTTTTATATAAAGAACAGAAGACTCAGGAAGCGAAAGTAGAACTGGAAAAGGCCATACACGCTTCCGGCCATAATGGCCAGGCCTATTTTTATCTGGGTAAGCTCTTCAAAGATGCGCAAGATTATGCCACCGCGCTGCAAAGCTTTGAACAGGCCCTGCGGAGTAAAACCTATAAGATAAAGGCGCTCATAGAACGGGGGATCTGTTATATAGCCCTGGATGCGATGGATAAGGCGATTCTTGAATTGGAATTGGCCGTCAAGACTATCGGCGATGAAACGCACCCGGATAGTCTCTATGCCCGGTATTTTATGGGTGCCTGTTATGAACGGTTCAATCACATCGATAAGGCCATCGCCCAATGGGATAAGATCTATGCGATAAAGCAGAATTTTCAGGATGTAGGGAACAAACTTGCCCAATATGCCGATTATCGCTATGATGTCCTCAAAGACTACCTAAACTATGGGGATGAGCAATTTTTGGCCCTTTGTAAGCATATCGTAACCAAGGGCATGGGCTTCCATGTTCAGGAAATAAAGGGTATTCCCAATGGCAGTGAACTCATAGCCATAGAAGGGAATGCCTTTATGAATGAAAACAACCGGGATCTCTACTGCCTCATGCGCTTTTACCGTATCCATGAACTGATACATGAACCAGCAATCTATACCATGCTCGAAGATTTAAAACGGCAAAATATACACCGAGGTATCATCGTAACCAATTCGGGCTTTGCCCAAGATGCCAGAGACTATGCAACGGCCAGATCCGTGGAACTATTTGATAAGGAGAAACTTTTGAAGTTGCTTCAAAAAATCCAGTAAGCCCCCTATACTCTAAGGTATGGAGCCCTATCGGAATAGGTTTAACAAGGAGCAGAATCATGTATGATAAAGAACATCATAAGGCCTATAGCTACACCTCGACTAACGCATTAGCAAAAGAGGGAATCGCTGCAGTGGGCGGTATCGTCGGCGGGGCCGGCCTCTTGCTCATGGGCAGCCTTCCCCCGGTAGCAGGTATACTCTTAGGGGTTCTTGCAGGGATCTTCGGCATAGGAGCGCTCCTTTCCAAGGACCCGGAGGAAAAGAAGCCTGGAGCCATCATCACCGTCGCCGGTTGCTTGGCTATCGTATCGCGGCTCAGCATTCCGGTACTTAAACCCTTAGCCGGAGCCTTTTTGGGATTGGGCGCTTTGGGGTTTTTCGCTATGGGTATCTGGAAGGGCATCAAATTTTTCAAAGGGCTTAAGCAGAGAAGGTGAAATACTTTTTTGAAACCTATGGTTGTCAGATGAATACTGCAGAATCCGCGGCCTTCAAGGGGGTACTGCGAGAACGGGGGTGGTCTGAAGTGCACGACGGAGCGGATGCGGACCTGGTGGTCCTGAATACCTGTTCAGTCAGAATCGGTGCGGAAACCCGGGTCTTGGGGAGACTGGCTCAGTATGAAGCCCTTAAAAAAAAGCGCAACCCCTTGCATCGCCCTTTTACCCTGGTGGTAGCCGGTTGTATGGCTTCCCGTTTAGGGGAAACCCTGAAAGTACAAGCCCCCGCGGTAGATCAGGTGATGGGAACTACCGAGGTTTCCCGGTTTCCTCGTATCTTAGAAGCCCTGGAGCAGGGCCTTCCCCTGCAAGCCGTAAGCCCGGAACAAGCGGTGCAAGAAAAACCCGTATTTTCCTTTGCCCCCTTCCACGGGGAGGAAGGGCAGTTCCGGAGTTTTATCCCCATCATGCACGGGTGTAACAACTTCTGTTCCTACTGTATTGTGCCCTATGTACGGGGCAGGGAAGTATCCCGGGATCCCCGTTCCATTCGGGAAGAGATCCAGGCAGCGGCCAAACAGGGGATCCGGGAGATCACCCTCTTAGGCCAGAATGTCAATTCCTATCACTGGAAATCGGGAAATCCTGGGGAAACCCTTGATTTTCCCGGACTCTTGGAGTTAGTCGCCTCTGAAGCTGAAAAAAACGCCATTCCCTGGGTCCGGTTTTTATCGAGTCATCCCAAGGATCTTTCTTCTCAGGCTATCCGGGTCATGGCGACCCACCGGGTATTTTGCCGGCATCTGCATCTCTGCGTCCAGCATGGTTCCAATGCAATCTTGGCTGCCATGAACCGGGGCTATACCCGGGAAGCCTACCTGGAATTGGTAGCCGAAATACGAGAAGCCATGCCGGATATAAGCCTTTCCACGGATATACTCATCGGCTTCCCTGGTGAAACTCATGGGGATCTGGAACAAACCCTGTCATTAATGGAAGCGGTAAAATTCCTCTACGCCTATATGTACCATTATAACCCTCGGGAAGGTACCGCGGCCTTTACCTTCCCAGACCGCATTAGTGAAGCAACTAAACGAAAACGGCTTGCCCATGTTATTGCATTGCAGAAGGGGCATACGCTAGAATTATTACAATCACGTATTGGTTGCCGGGTAAAGGTCTTGATTGAAGGTATTTCCCGGAAAAATGCCAATGAATTATTGACCCGCACGGAACGAGATGAAATGGTAGTTGTTCCCGGCAGCCCTTCTCTGATAGGCTCCTTCGCGGAACTGTACCTCAACGCTCTCCGGGGAAATACCTTCCGTGCAAAGGAGTTATCTGTATGCCCTTGCGATTACTCGGATTCATTATAATCCTGGTTGTTTTTCTGCTGTTCATTACCTTAAATTTGGAAAACCGCTGTGATATCCGATTTTGGGTTAATGATAATGCGATCCTGCATGACGTGCCGGTGTATGTAACGGCTTTTGCGGCTTTTGTAGCAGGTATGCTCTGTGCCTTTCCCATTATGTTTTTAGTACATTTTAAGCGAAAAAAACAGGAAAAGAACCTCTCCGGGAACCGTGTTTCGGGGCGTAAAAAGAAAGGGAAAACAATTCTCAATGCGGAAGGAGAGGAAGGCGCTCCTTGAACCTACTAGGAATCCTTCTAAGAAAAGAGATTCCCTCTAGCGCAGGGGTTTGTATGAACGTAGCCTCGAGGATCGAAATCCGGTCAAGAGCAGGAAGCGGCAGGATGCTGTTACTGTGGGGACTGGTGCTGGGAGTAATGGGAAGGCCGGAAGCCGGACTGTATGCCCAAAGTCCTGCTCAGATCCTCCTCGTGGATGAAATGCGACGGCTTGAAGAAACCGTAAAAATCTCCCAACTTCCCTCCAGGGAGCGGCAGGAAGCCTTTGTACGTTTGGCCCAGCTCCTCCAGCTTATCGGGAACTTTGAGGAGGCAGCCAAGGCATGGAAAGATGCGGCTCTCTCAGATCCGCAAAACCAGCATGACACGGCCTTATTGGAGGGGGCGTTCTGCCTGGTTGCCCTGGGAGAAATGGACCAGGCAGAAGCCCAGATAAAACCCCTCTTGCAAAGCCCCCACCCCAGTACCCGGCTTAAGGCCCGATATGTACACGCCCAGATCCAAGCCTTTCGATCCGGAGAACTGTCGCCTCTGCGGGCCCTCTTGGATGATCCCGACTATGAACGTTATACGCCGGGGATATACTATACCCTCTGGAAACTATCTGCTATAGAACTCTACAAAACCAGACTCCTCGCCACCTATCCCCAAAGCCCGGAAGCCCGTATTGTTCAAGGGACTTCCAACAGCGGACCGGTAAGCCCCTTGCCCTTGGCGCTCTGGTTCCTTTTTCCCGGGCGCAGCCAGGTAACCTTGACCGCTCCGGTACAGGATGCAAGGGAAGCCCATACCGCCACAGATACAGAAGCCCAGGTACTGCAGGCCGGTCTTTTCAGCAGGGAAGCGAATGCCCAGGCAATGGCGGCACAGCTTAAGGCCGCGGGTTTTGAAGCCACCGTTGTCCCACGAGTGGTAAAGGGAAAGTCCTATTGGGTGGTAACCGTTCTTTCCGGGCAGGATATACACAACACCAGGGTCCAATTACAAAAAAAAGGTTTTGAGTCTTTTCCCGTTTCGGCTTTTTAGGGATCCATCCTGAACCGTATGGTTTCATGTGGGTAGGTTTCGGAAAGTTTTCTCTGGTTTATCCTGCATAACCCTACCCTTAATCTCGAGGCTCGGTTATACTAGACCCATACGGAGAAGTTACCATGCATGAAATACAGGTTTCCTTTGCTGATGGCCGTTCCCTTACCTGTCCTTTCGGAACCCCAGCAGACACGTTAATCGACCATTTTGGCGTCGCCCCTGGGAAATTAGCGGCAGTTAAAGTCAACAACGAAATCCTTCCCCTTTCGGTACCTCTTGAGGTGAATGCCCGGGTGGAACCGGTGTCTTTGGAAAGCCCTGAAGGGATGATGATATACCGGCGTTCTCTGGCCTTCCTGCTTGCCATGGCAGCACAAAAATTATTTCCCGAAAGAAAACTCTATATCGGTCATTCTTTGGGCAACAGTTATTACTATACCTTTTTGGTGGGAATCCCCGCCCGAGAGGACATTGCAGCTCTGAAGCTGGAAATGCAGGCATTGGTTCAAGCAGACTTCCCGATAACCGTGCACCTTATGGCCTATACCGAAGCCCTGTGCCTCTTTGAAAAAAACGGACAAACCGATACCGCCCTGCTCCTAGAGGAACGGAGCGATTCCAAAGTACAGATCAATGGATGCAGGGAATTTACCGACCTCTACATCGAAGCCCTGGTACCCCGTACAGGGCTTCTGACCGTCTTTGATCTTATCCCCTACCAAGAGGGCTTCCTCCTCTGTTTTCCTGGAATCGGACAGGGTCTTACCTTGAGGGCCTTTGAAGATAGCCCTATCATTTTCTCGGTGTATAATGAATACAAGGAATGGGGCCGCATCGTGGGACTGCATGCAGTGGGTCATCTTAATCGGATCGTCCAGGAACGGACCATCAAAGACTATATCAGGATCGCCGAAGCATTCCAGGCAAAAAAATTATCTGAAATTGCGGATCTCATCGCTGCCAAAAAAGAAACCCTAAAAATGGTGCTTATTGCCGGGCCTTCCAGCTCTGGGAAAACCACTACGGCAAAACGGCTTTCCATTGATCTTAAGGTCATGGGAATTGAACCTATCCCGATTGGGCTTGATGATTACTATGTGAACACCGATAAAACTCCCCGGGATGAGCAGGGTGAACCGGACTACGAATGTCTCGAAGCGCTGGATATCTCCTATTTCAATCAGCAGCTTCTGGAGCTCTTTAATGGGGAAGAAGTAACCCTTCCCCTCTATAATTTTAAGACCGGCCGTCGCCGGGAATCAGGAGGCAGGAAGATTCGCCTTAGACCGCGGACCCTACTGATTATAGAGGGTATTCATAGCCTTAACGATGCCCTTACCCCGCAAATCGATCGGGATACCCAATTCAAATTGTATGTTTCTGCTTTGACCCAGCTTAACTTGGATGATCACAATCGGATCCCTACAAGCGATCACCGGCTCCTGCGGCGCATGGTTCGGGATAACCAGTTCCGGGGCACCAGTGCGGTAAATACCATTAAGATGTGGCCCAGTGTACAGCGGGGAGAACGGCGGTATATTTTTCCCTTCCAGAACGGGGCGGATGTGGCCTTTAACTCCGCCTTGAGTTATGAATTGTCGGTATTGAAATTCTACGCCGAGCCGCTGCTCCATTCGGTGAAACCTCATAACCCCGAATATGCCGAAGCAGTACGGCTCCTCTCCTTCCTCAGGAACTTCGCTCCTATTCCTCCTCAATACGTCCCGGGACAGAGTATCCTGAGAGAATTTATTGGGGAGAGTGAGTTTAAATATTAATGGGTGTGGTACCCGAAACCCAGGGGGCCGGAAACTGGAAACCAGATCCTCCTAACCCCCGGCTCATCCTGGATGAAGTAAGGGGTATGCTGGTGCTGGAGTTTGATACGGGGCTTGATGCTCAAGCCTTTGCTCAGCTCAAGCTAGCCTATCTTATCACTGAATCAGGGTACCTGGTTTCCCCAGATGGTTCATGGACACCCTGGAAACCCATAGGAGTACGGGAACAACAGGGAACCATGTGTATCTGGGGACCATCCTTTACCGGAGTAAGGCTGGATATCCTCATGACGGATGATACCCGAAAGGACCAGGCCTTGGATGCCCTGCGGTATTGGATCCGGGCATGTCTCCTCTTGGAAGAGGGGCAGTGTCTTCCTGCTCCCTGGCCTGCAGGAGCCATTATTGCCCTTTCAGGTACGATCCTGTTCCCTCCCGAAGCACTCCTCCAGTACAGTATCAAAGCAACGGGACAGGAAACATGGCGTAACGGGGTCGAGGGGTATGTGCATCCGGATCTCTCAGGACTGGGAGGGACGGCGTTTACTGCCGGGGCCATGTTGTACCGGATCTTCTGTGGTGCACCGCCCTTCCCCAATACAAACCGGGAGATCCTCCATAAGGATATACGAGAAGGGGTTTTTCTCCCGCTCAGGCTGGGGGTTCCCGGATTAGATGACAACCTGGCCGTTCTCATAACCCGAGCCCTAACGCTCTTTAGGGAAAAGCAAGCCGCACCGGCCCCCTTGGTCTTGAGCGCCTTAGAAGACCTGCTTGGCCCTCCAGGGTCCGCCACCGTAGCCTCCTACCTGCATGAGGTGGATCCAGCGGAACAGGCGCGGCTTACCCTGGAAAAAGAGCGGTTTACGAAACAGCATACCATGCAGGTAAAAGCCAAACGGTTTATTCATCGGAACATCACGCTTCTAGGGGGGATATCCATTGCCGTCCTGAGTCTCGTCCTTATGATCACCAGCGTGATTTCCGGCCGGGCAAATAGGCCCACCACGCAAGGGATGGGTCCCCAAGAAGTGGTGGAAACCTATTATCAGGCTATGGGAACCCTGGATCATCTGCGGATGGACGCGTGCGTTATACCCAAAACCGGAAAGGATGACATTGATATGGTTACCAATTTCTTTGTAATCACTCGGGTTCGCCAAGCCTACGAGGCGAAACCGGCGATCCTATCTGCCCAAGAATGGATCAATGCAGGTTCTCCGCCTACAGAGGCGACTATTTTTGGTGTTTCGGATCTGCGTCTTGAGGGGATTGACCAGGATGAAAGGGATGGGGAAGTATCCTTTGCAGTTTCGTACCTGCTCTGGCTTCCTGGAGCCTTCCGGGATACTGATGATCCAGGACCACAGGAAACCGGTTCCGAAACCGCTGAAGAAGCAGGTCTTCCCTGGAGTATTTCCCGGAGGGATCTGATTCGGCTTACCCAGTACCAAGGGGCCTGGCGCATCGCGGAAATACAACGCAACCACTAGGGCGTCCTTGGGGAAGAACCGGCAACGCTCTTTTTCGCAGAAGCTAATCCCGTAGGATGGCGCGTGTACCCTTCGAGTCCTTCATAGCCTGCGGCAACCGGAGTTCCCGGATTATGCATACCACAACCTTTCTTCATCGGTGGAACCTAGTTCGGCTCTCGAAATTCGGGTGTCAATACCTAGGGAATCGTTCACCCCTAAGTGCTAAAATTTGAAAATACGATTTTCCTTTTTTTGCCAGAACGGGCAAAAATGCCTTTAAAAAACAAAAAAAGGTCGAATCTCCTCCCCTGAGCCTTATATGAAGTTCTAGGAGGATTTTATAAAAAAGTTGAACCTTGTAAAATTGTGCATGTTTGTCAGAGGGGTGAACGAATCGTTTGTTACTTAAGGGGGTGAAGTAATTGCTAGTTATTGACAAAAATACTTGACAAACTGAAACCTGTCATATATACTACCTATTTAGTACATACTAACTATAAATCATTTTAGGAGGTTATTTAATGATAAAAAACATTTTGTGTTCACCACTACCCCCCCCCATTCAATAGGCTTATCAGGAATTACCGGTAGCCGGACATCGTTTCCGGACAATTTATGCCGTACAAAATTTCACAATAAACAACCGCCATCACATCCTTCGCCATATCAGGCAAAACGGCGAATTGTCAAAATTCTGGTTGCCATCCCGACTTACAACGAAGCTTTAAACATAGAACCCTTTATAAAAGCCGTTTTTGAAAATATTCCCCCCGAAGGTGAAATCCTCGTCATTGATGACAATTCGCCCGACGGTACGGCAAAGATCGTGGAAAGCCTTATTCACGATTATCCGCGGCGGCTGCACATATTAAACCGCCCTGAGAAGCAGGGTCTGGCCCGGGCGTATCTTGCCGCCTTTGACTGGGGACTGTCCCGCGATTATGACGCCTTCCTTGAGATGGACGCGGACTTTTCCCATAACCCAAAATACATTCCCGAGATGATAAACGCGGTACAGACCCATGAGGCAGTAATCGGTTCGCGGAATATAAAAGGCGGCGGCGTTGAAGGCTGGTCTGTGCTGCGGAATTTTATTTCCAAGGGGGGATCCTTCTATGCGCGGACGGTTTTGGGATGCCCGGTCAGGGACTTAACCGGCGGGTTCAATATGTGGACAAGAACCGCGCTTCAAAAAATCAATTTATCGCAAATAATTTCGAGGGGCTATTCTTTTCAGGTCGAGATGAAATACCGCGCCTATGCCGCAGGATGCCGCATAAAAGAAATTCCCATACTCTTTACCGACCGCAAATTCGGAAATTCAAAAATGTCAAAAAAAATTTTTATGGAAGCCCTCGTAACCATGTGGAAGATAAAAAAGAGCGCCGGGCGGGATACCGGGATAGATCAATTTTTCAAATTTTTAGTAACCGGCGGATTGGGAACCATAACCAATCTGCTGATTTTCTTTTTATGCGTCGATGTATTCCGTTTGTCTGAGATTCCGGTAAGCGTCTTTTGTTTTTTAATCGCGGCGAGTCAAAACTACATAATCAATCACAAGTGGTCTTTTAGGCAAAACACGGCAAAAGAAGCAATATCCCCGCAAAGATGGCTGCAATTTATCACCGGTTCGCTTTTTGGACTTGCCGTGAACATTACGGTCATGAAGATAATCCTTTCCACCCTGGCGCCGCCCTTCAAATTCATTGCCCAGGCCTGCGGAATCGCGGCGGGGACGATGATAAATTTTGGTTTCTCAAAATTCGTGGTGTTCAGAAATACAATCGGAGGCAAAGTATGAAAAAAGCAATTATCTATCTTCTTTCGATAACCTGTTTTCTCGCGGGAATCGTTTCATTTTTTTATCTGACCATGCGGCACCGGGACCTGATAGGAGAATACTACGCGAAAAGTTCCGTCAATGTTGAAATAGACAAGCAATATGCAAAGAATATTGCCTTGGCAGTAGAAACATCTCCAAATCCCTGCGCTTATTGGATGTCCCCGACCACGGCGGGAGACGCCGGGACTCAAAACATTGTTATGCACATAAGCGTTCCGCTCAAAAGGCCGTACTGGAATCCGGCAATACAAATACCGCGGGAGTACGCGGAAGATGCCCTGACACGCATCGATCATACCGCGATGTTTGTGGGAAACAAGGTGTTTTATTTTTCCCATGAGGATGTTCAAAAATTCACCCGTGAGGACAAAGACGGTTATGCCCGGTTCTATCTGCCCGGCGTGTTTTACGAAAGATCCCTGGTTTTCAGGAATTGGGCCAATTACTACGGCGATCTCAATCTTGGAATAAAAACCTTAACCGCCTTTTTTCTGTATCCGGCGCGTTATGTTTTCCCCTGGTTTTTTTTGCTTTTGCTTTTGCTCCTGAATAAAAAGAACCTGGGCAATTTTTATGCATCTGTACGGCGAAACAAAGAAACCGCGGCAAGGATTATGCTGGGCCTGATTATTGCCGTAGCGTTTATCCTGCGCTGGAACGGGTATGTCAGACATTCGGGGTGGACGGACGAGATATATTCCGCCGTCCGTACCGGTAATCCGCATCTGCCATTTATAAGCACTTTCGGCGATCCGGGAAACCCGCCCTTTTATTTTATACTGCTCCGGTACTGGTTCAAACTATCCGGCTGGACGGAAAATTCGGGAACCATGCTTTCCGTGCTGCTTGGAACGGGAGCGGTGTTCACTCTGTACGCGCTGGTAAAGCCCTTTATGGGGAAAAAAACAGCCCTCCGGGCGGCTCTTTTTACCGCCCTCAGCGGGTTTGCCATCGGATATTCCCAGGAAATGCGGGCGTATATCTTAAAAATGTTTTTGGCTCCGCTCGTTTCCCTGGCTTTCCTGAACTTGTTGAAAAATATGCCGGTAAAAAATATAATTTTGTACCTGCTTCCCTCCGTATGTATGGTAAACAGCCATTATTACGGCATACTCTTTATCATGGCAAACTATTTGTTTTTCGTTCTTTTTATGGTCTATCGTCATGCCTGGGATTGGAAAAAATTTATCGTTTTTACCCTTGTCAACGGCGTTCTTGCCCTGAGTTTCCTGCCCTTCTTCCTCTACATGGTGCTGCATCAGCACTATAACTTTGTCCGGGAATTCACGCCGTCAATAGGGCATGGTTTTTTGATGGGGGTGCTAGTAGTTTTTGCAATTTCCTTTTTTGCCTTTAGGAAAACAATCATGGACAAGATAGAGGACGAGGGGATACTGAAAAAAGGACAACTTTTGTTTACGGCATACCTTGTTCTTGTTCCGGCGTTTGTTTTTGCCCTGTCCTACGGTATTTCTTTTTTCAGGCCGATGATTACCTTTCGTTATCTGTGGCCTATTAGCGCACCTTTCTTTTTCGCGTTGGCGGCGGTGTTTATTTACTGTGTGCATTCATGG
>JAIRLU010000104.1 GCA_031259215.1 Treponema sp.
TTGTCGGCGGGATAGATAAATTTACCTCCCACCTGCCAGATAAAGGGTTTGAACTGATAGTCCAGCCGGTATTTCCGCATATCGTAGAGGGCCAGAATCTCGTTGGGATCGGCCATAAAATTGGTCCAGATATCGTGGTGAATAGGAATAACTACCTTACAGCGCAAGGCTTCGGCCATCCGCAGAATATCAACGGAAGTCATTTTATCCATAATCCCCACAGGATTTTCGCCGTAGGAACCGAAGGCCACATCAATATCGTGGTCCTTGCCGTGTTTGGCGTAGTAAACCGAATAATGGGAGTCCCCGCTGTGGTAAATAGTGCCTCCGGAAGTTGTAATGAGGTAGTTCACCGCTTTTTCATCCATATCGGAAGGACAGGTATTGCGGATATCCACATACCCGTCGGTGGTCACGAGGCAGGTCCGGTCAAAGGAATCCAGCGCCAGGATTTCAATATCCCCGATCTTCACGGTGTCCCCGGGTTTTACTATCCTGCAGCGATCCGCCGGGACGCCCCACCGTATCCAGAGTTCCACTGCTTTTTTGGGACCGATGAAGGGCACGGGCTTTTTGATATTTTTGATCACCGCGGCTGCATAATTCGGATCCATGTGATCCGCGTGATAATGGGTAGCCAGCACCGCGTCGATCCGGGTAACCGCAAAGGGGTTCAGCACCATGGGAGCGGCCCGCCGGTTCGGCTGGACAAGGCGGCCGCCGCACATATTAGCCATTTGATGCCCCGCCGCCATGGTTTTGGTTTTCCTGGTCCGCTTGCCGCTGCCGGCCCAAAGGTCGATGCTGATATGGGTATTCCCTGCGGTTTTCACCCAGACGCCGGTGCATCCCAGCCACCACATGGCCACGGTCCCTGGAGCCACCGGTTCCTCATCGATCTCTTCGTTAAGCCAGGTCCCCCATTCGGGATAACTGCTGAGAATCCAGGACTCCATGGTAATATCATCAATTGTACTCATCTTACCATCTCCTCACTAAAAACGTTCATAAAGTTCATAAAATTATTCTTTGAACATTGATTTCCTTAATTATTATATAACTATTCAAATATTGCAAGAAAAAAGATTTATTTTTATCATAAATAATTTATTTGATTATTTTTTTATCATAAATAATGCACGGAAAATATCCATAGGAATTGTATGGTAACTGTTTCTATGGTATATCATTTTATGAACAACATCAGTCTTAAATAATACTTGGGGGGAGAAAGATATGCGTATTAGCCGTTCCATGGTCGATGCCAGACGGATAAAGGTTCTTGAACTATTGGAAGAAGCCGGTTTTGTCAAAGTAAACCAACTGGCCCAGCAGATGGGAGTTTCTCCCCTTACTATCCGTCGAGATATGGATGCCCTGCTGGATAGCGGGAAAATTGAGCGGTTTTATGGCGGCGCTTCCCTGATTAAAGGCGATTATGGTAGCCGAGGGAATATATTCAGTTCAGGGTTGACCCTGAACAAACTTGCCATCGCCCAATATGCCGCCACGCTGGTGAAAGATGGGGATACCATTTTTATCAATACCAGTTCTACTGCCCTGGCTATACTCCCCCATATTACCGCGAAACAAGTTACGGTGATAACTAACAATGTAAAGGCTATTACCTCGAAACATCGGGACGATATGATCCTGGTCTTTACCGGCGGCGAACTGCGTTTTCCCAAGGAAGCCATGGTCGGCGATTTCGCGCTGAATAATCTTAACCGGGTAACCGCATCACGGTGTTTTCTGGGTTGCAACGGGATCAACGCCGATGAGGGGGTAACCACCGCAGTGCTCCAGGAGGCCACCATCAATAACCTGATGCTTACCCGGGTTATCGGCCCCCGGTACATCCTTGCGGATAAGAGCAAGATCGGCCGTAGGCTCAACTTTATATACGGGCATCTTCAGGATATTTCCTTGCTTATCACCGATACCGAGGCGCCTCAGTCGTTAGTAGCAGAACTGCGTAAGAAGATCCAGGTTGTCCAGGTTGAGCCCCTGAAGAATCTGCCCTAACCGGACCGCCAAGAGCCGGTACCGTTGGTTTAAGCGCCCTTGGGCAACAGCTGCTCCCGTAGGATTCGAATCACCCCATCGATATCTACAGGCTTCGCTATATGCCCGTTCATGCCCACTGCCAAGGCCCGCTCCATGTCTTCTCGATAGGCATTGGCGGTCATGGCAATAATGGGTATCTCCTTGGCATCCCGACGGTCTATGGAACGGATCTGTTGCGTAGCTTCGTAACCGTCCATGTTCGGCATCTGCACATCCATGAAGATTAAATCGTAATGATCCGGAGAAGCGATGAACCGGCTCACCGCTATCTGTCCGTCTTCAGCTTCGTCTATCTCTATATGGGTTTCTTCAAGCAGTTCCCTTAAAATGATACGGTTGATTTCCACATCTTCCACCAAAAGGATCCGCTTACCCCTAAAATCCAGCAGCTCATCCCCTGCCGGATGCAGTTCCTCCGGGGTATAGTCGGTTTTCTTAAAGGTGAGAGTAAAACTAAACGTAGAACCCTTGCCGATACCGCTTTGTACGGTGATCTCCCCGCCCATTTGCCCTATCAGACTTTGACTGATGGACAACCCTAAGCCGGTGCCGCCAAACCGCGGAGCGATGCTGCTGTCCGCCTGCTCAAAGGGCCTGAAGATCTGGCTCATCTGCTCTTCAGTCATCCCAATACCGCTATCGATGATACTGCACGTAAAGGTAATCTCCCTGGGGGAATCCTCGGTTTTCTCTACAGGCTTAAACAGAAACACCAGTTTACCTCCTTCCGGGGTAAACTTAACCCCATTACCCAGGAGATTGATCAACACCTGTTTGAGCCGGAGTTTATCCCCGAGCACCGGGACATTCGATAGGTCCGTTATAGTGGAAATAAATTGAATTTGCTTTTCTCGGCATCGAGGCTCCATGATATAGACCACTTCCCGTAACGCCGTATGCAAAATGAAGGGCTCATGCACGAGGACGAATTTACCGGATTCGATTTTGGACATATCCAATACATCATTGAGGATGGCTAAGAGATGGGTGGATGCCGTATAAATCTGCTCCAGCGAGGCAAGGGTCTTTTCCGATTGGGCGGTCCTGCGGGCAATGGTAGTCATGCCCATGATTGCGTTCAGGGGAGTACGGATTTCATGGCTTATCCGGGTAAGAAAGTCCCCCTTTGCCTTGGATGCCACCTGTGCGGTCTTGGTCTGGATCTCCAGCTCTGCGGTACGCTGTTGTATGGTGGCTTCCAAATATTTGCCTAATTGCCGGTTTCGTATCAACATGATAGCCAACAGGATAACCACACAATCCATGAGTATGAACAAAGCCAAGAATAAGGGTACTTGGGATTGGGCTAGCTTCTCCCGGTAATCAAAGACCTGCTGAATCCAATAATCGGATATCTGTTTGGTATCCACCAATGCCTGGGTCTTACTGACCACTGAAGCGAGGAGTTCCTGTTGTTTATTGAAACCAAACCGTAAATCATAGGAATAATTAAACACCATATTTATCTTAAACCCCAGCCGTTCCATGTAATGGTTGGCGCTTAACAACAGATCCCGGCTGGCCATTAAAAAGTCGATTTCTCCCCGATCCAAGGCCCGGAAAGCGTTTTTTACCTGGGTATATTCCGTGGTTTTGGTATGCTTGGGAAACCAGATATGAAACATATCCTCATAGGCGCTTCCTTTAAGCAGGCCGACCCGGGCCTTGAGGACCTGAGTAATGACATGGATATGCGCTCGATCAATCCGGGACAACAGGGCATAATAATCCCGGTGATAGGGCACCCTGGCCAAGAAAAAGCGGTTCTGATTTTCCGGTGATGCTATCAGTTGGGTCATCATGACCCCCTCTCCGGTTTCCAACTTATCCAGTAATGCGGCGGTATCCTCATGTACTCCATTAACCGGGATGTATCGGATGCCTGAGAGGATCTCCATCTCCCGAAGAACATCCAGGGCAATACCCTGCCATTGGTTCGCCTGTTTATTGTAATAACTCACCGGGTAATTATCATATTCCACCAAGAGCGGAATCCCCTCTCCTGAGGCAATGTGGTCCTGCACAAAACGCCGCTCCTCCTCGGTAAGACGGCTGAAGAGTTTATACCGCAGGTATTCCTGCTGTCCCTGGACATACAAATTCGTCAGTTGATAGATACCCCCTTGCTGTAAATACTTGTCTACCACCGAAATAATGGGGGCTAGTTCAGGATTACCCGTGGTCAAGGATACCGGACTGGAAATGAGGGGAAAGAAATCTTCCGACACTACATACCCATAGGGATCGAAGACTGCTTCTGCAGCTCCATCATCAAAGAATGCGTCAATGGTTCCGGTGGCGAGCAATTGATAGGCTTCGTCGTAGGTAGCCACAGAATAGGATTCAAAGGGCTCGTTAAGAAAAGGGGCAATCAGATCCTTGACCGTAGTCCCCTGGAGAAATCCGTATCCCTTGGCGTCTTGGTTTACGCTCAGGTTGGGCTGATTCTGGGCCATATACCTGCGTTTTATGGTACGTTTGACCATAACATCGGTCATATAATACCTATTCTGCCGTTCCGCTGTGGCAGTCAGCTCCCCGGTAAAATCAATGCGTTCTTGGGCATTGGGTTCAAGGCCTGCAAGCAAATCATCCCATTCATAGATCCGAGCTTGAAAGGGTATCCCAAACAAATCCGAGAGCCATTGACAAAACAAAGCCGTATAGCCGCCGATTGCTTGGGGGCCGTCCGGGGCTTCTGTACGTTCGATAGGAAAACATTCTGAAGATAGGGTCATGCCGTAGATAAAGCCTATCCCCTGATCCCGTAAGCCTTCAATCCTGGCGATTTCTTCAGCGCTTACCCCCGGTATATCACGATAGGAATTATAAGAAGAAACCTGAGGAGCCTCAGCCATAGAAGTTTGTTCGGGATCCTGCCGCCCGGAAGCACTGATTAAGTCGGTCAAAACAAAACACAGTAACCATACAAGAAACAATTGAACCTATACCTCCTGAACAAGGGCCTTCCATAAACGCCACTCCCGCTAGGCCGGGAATGCGTTGTATGGTTACTCCGAACCCTTTAATAGTTCTCTGGGTTTAGAACCCTGGGCAGGACCTACAATCCCCCGATGTTCCATGGCTTCTACCAACCGGGCAGCTCGGTTATACCCTATTTTAAGCCGTCTCTGAATATAGCTGGCACTGGCTCTGCCCTGCTCCCACACGATTTTCAGAGCCTTATCATACAGGGGATCCTCCCCGTCTGCATAGACTGGTCCCTCATCCTCATCCCCCATAACAAGATCCTCCTCCAGGTAATCTGGAGGGCCCAAGGTCTTAAGGTAAGCCACCACCCGTTCAACCTCTTCATCGGAAACAAACGCGCCCTGTATGCGGATGGGGAAGGGATCTGTGCTCCCGGCATAGAGCATATCCCCTTTGCCCAAGAGTTTTTCAGCTCCTGCCACATCCAGAATGATGCGGCTGTCTACCTTACTTGCCACCATGAAAGCGATACGGCTGGGGATATTAGCCTTGATGATCCCGGTAATCACATCAATGGACGGCCGCTGGGTTGCCAAGACCAGGTGAATCCCCACCGCCCGGCTCATGGCGGTAAGCCGAGCCAGAACCGCTTCCAGATCCTTGCCGCTGGTGGCCATGAGGTCCGCAAATTCATCGATTACCACGACCATGTAGGGCATGTGCTCCACTGCCAGACCTCGTTCCTTGATACGCCGGTTATAACTCCGCACATCCCGGACTCCCAAGGAATCCAGGCATGCATAGCGCCGTTCCATCTCAAAGACACAGTACTGTAAGGCCTGAAAAGCCCGTTTAGGTTCGGTGATCACCGGGGTCAAAAGGTGCGGTATATCGTTGTATATTTTTAATTCCACGATCTTAGGATCGATCAGGATGAGCCTACATTCGATGGGGGAACGCTGGTACAGGATTGACAGGATCATCGTATTGACACAGACCGATTTTCCCGCCCCAGTAGCACCGGCAATAAGCAGATGCGGCATCTGGACCAGATCCACGGTCTGAACGGCTCCAGTACTATCCTTGCCCAACACCAAGGGGATCTCGGGTCCTGTTCCCTGGGGGTGGAATTCCCGGAGGAACCCTTCGATGATCTCTGCAAAAGCAACCATGCTGCGTTTCGTATTCGGAACCTCGATACCCACCGCTTGTTTACCAGGAATCGGAGCCACGATCCGCACCGAAGCTGCGGCAAGCCGGAGGGCAATATTATCTTGCAGATTGACGATCCGGGAAAGTTTTACCCCTGGGGCAGGGAGCAGCTCGAAGAGGGTGATCACCGGCCCCTTTTTGATACCGGTAACCTCTGCCTGAATATTGAATTCTTCCAACGTATCTTGCAGGATACGCGCGGCTTCCCTGGTAGCCTGATCGATGATACCGTATGCACCTTCTGCATAGTGGTTGAGGATCCCCTGTACTGGTATGCCATAGGGTTCCGGTAATTGGAATAGGGGTACCGGCTTCCTTCCAGGACTGCCGGCCCCGGAAAGGGGGCCTTGGGTTGGATCCCTAGCCCCGAATCCCTGCTGCCCAATACCCTCTGCCCCATCCCCATCGACCCTGCTATGAGCAAGAGGAGCCTCCCGTGCCTGGAAGGAAGAAACTAATCGGTGAAGCCCCTGAGCTTCCTGTCCTCCTGCTCGATGAACCGCTTGATCCCCTTCCTGCATAGGAGGCTCCTGGGGATGGCTCTCAGAAAACGGGGTACCCCTACCCTGGTGGAATAGGGACTCAAATTCATGCAAGGCATTAGCGCTGGCCAAGGGTTTTATCTGGGGAAAGAAGAGGCGTGGTCCATCCGGTCCTTCAGATGCAAGCTCCTGCAAGAACCGGTCTTCCTGGGTATGATCTGCTTCTGGCAGGGGATCCGGTTTCAAAAACGCCGGAGGCAAAAGGAGGGAGGAAAATTTCGGTCTCAGGGAAAGGTTCCCTAAAGGAGACCAGGGTGAACCCCTGGAGGATCGATAGGTCCGGGGCCGGGGTTCCTCGGTATGGGCAGCGGCAGGGCCATAGAGTACCGCGGTCCAGTGGTATTCCCGTTTTTGGCGGGCACCGGGAAACAGCAAGGCGGTAAAGACCATGATAATCAAACCTTCCAGGACGGTGAAGAGAATGATAAAAAAATTAAGCCCTATTTTTCCTATCCATTCGAGGAAACGGTATTGTTCCTTCCAAAAGTCGAAATCCCGGATAAAGACAAACCCTATAGCCAGGGTTACAAAGGGAAGGAGGGTACAGGTGAGCACAAAAATACGATCCGGACGGTACACCGGGTCTGCCAGTAACAGAGCCGCATAGAAAAGGTACACGGGAATTACCAAGGCCAAAACCCCATAGGCATCTACAAAAAAAATCCCCGGTGCAAAGAAACTCCCCGATGCGGTAAAGAGCGCCCCGATTATGGCAATTTCCAAGCCGAGCGCAGAAAAACCCAACACTACTGCTCCCACAATAGTAGCAATACGAAATTTTGATATCTGCTGAAATACCCTATCTTTCAGGACCACCGGCTAGAAATCCTCCAAATTGAGCTCAAGAACCTTATAATAATTAAGTGAGACTCAATATAGTTTACTGTATCTTTCCCTTTCAAGCCACTCCCGGTTAATTGCAGGATGATCCTAGAAATCAAGTACCCTTTTTTATAATACAGGCTTACTACGCTCTCGATCCATCTGAGGTTATACGTTCCATAGCCTTGCGTCTACCCACACGAGACCGCTGCCTCTGGGTTATACAGGATCCACGGAAATCTACCAGTTAGCTACCAGCATCGCTGTACGTGTTTATATATACTTTTTTATATATTCGGAATTTTATTCAAGACCTTTATACATATCCCTCACCACTGCCTCCATAGGGAGATCAAAATATAAATACCCATACGCCGCTGCCGCTGCCAAGACCCGTTTACCGTAGGCCCGGGTTTCGGTAATACTAATGGTTTCCAGGAACAGGTCTTCCGGGAACAGCGGTTCTGCAGTACGCCAACGCTTGACCCGGTTCATACCGCCATTATAGGCGAGTAAGGCCTGGAGGGGGCTTTCCAAGCGATCCATGAGGTACCGCAGATAGGAAGCGCCGATATGGACGTTAATAGAAGGATTCCGCAGATCCAGGGTATGATCGCTGAGATAATTGGGGCCCCCTTCTTTGCGGATGCGAGTTGCCACCTCCAGGGCAGTATCGGACATGAGCTGGGATAAGCCTACGGCACCGGCATGAGAGACAATATCCGGGTTAAAGGCGCTTTCCGTACGGATAAGACCGTACAGCAGTTCTGGAGGTATCCCCAAAGCCTGGGCATTGGCTTCGATGATTTCCCCGAAGGGCCGGGGGTAATACAAAAGCAGATCCCCATAGCCTAATGCATAGGTTTCCCGGTCCATATAGGCGGTAATGATCCGGATAGATTCCTCCCAATATGCTGCTGCGCCAAAGGTCTCTGCCAGGGTCTGCAGTTCTGGTATGGAAAAATCCGCCATCATCCTTTGCAGATAAGAAAAGGCAAACTTCCCTGCACCGAACTCAAAGAAACCCAGGAGAAACTCCAGGATGCCCCCTGGAGGGGCATCAGTAAACCCAGGACGGGCTGCTGGGTTCGTGGTTTGTAAGGCTTCCGTCGGTAGGGGGATGCTCTTTTCCCCAAGCTGAAAAGCGCTCATAGCCCGATAGTAGAATGAGGCATCTTCTTCTTCAAAGGCGATCTGGAAAAAAGTCCGGCTTACCCTGGTTTTGAGCTCCCCCCCAAGGCCGGTCATGCCCAGCACTCCCAAAGTAGCCGCAGCTTGTTCCGGGGAAATATAGGTCTCTGCCACTGCCCGGCCCAGAATATAAGCGTATTTTGCCGTGGTTGCACCATCCGACCGGAACCGGATCTGGGAAAACAGGTGCAGCAGCCCTTCCCATTGCCGGTTTGCCGTCAAATAGCGACAGAACAGATCCAGGATATCTGCAAAATAGCGGTCTTCATGCCACCGGGGTAGGTAGGTATCCATTAAGGAGAGGGCATCTTCGGGGTTGTTCATCAGTGCAGTATGGAGGATATACCATATACAGGCGTCCTCCTGCAGGGCATCCGGGGCAAAGGAAAGGGCTGCTTTGAAATAATCCGTTGATCGGGAATACCGGCCTCGCTGCCGTTCCATCCTGCCCACAAAGTACAGGAGCCGATACCGCATATTCGGCACATCGATCGCGGCAAGGCTTTCTTTTTCTATAAACGCCTTTTTTATAGCAGTCTCATCAGGTTCTATTGCGCCCGTTTCACCCTGCATTTCCCCTGCTAATACGGTGTCCCACGCAAGGAAAAGGGATATCCCCGCTTCCTGAGCACCGCTAAATTGAAAACTCCGGCCCAAGTCACCGGTTAATTCAGGGTATTGAAAAAAGAGGAGCGGTTCCTCTTGTAAAACAAGCTGAAAGTACCGGTTCCCTTCCCCATAAGACGAACGGGATACCGCAAGCCGCCCCGCAATAGCAGCGGATTCCTGGGGGGTAAAAAATCCAGGATCCCGGTTTTGAATTTCCTGAAAGGCCCAGGCCGCAGGCTTATCAAGGGTGGGGGTGAGTAAAAAATCAAGCAATTCCCCCTTAACCTGGGTATCCTGGAGACACAAACGGGACAGGAGCATGATAGCCTCATCCCAGGAGGCCCTCTCTGCGTGCCCTTCCAGCAGGTTCACCGCCTCATCAAATCGCCCCAGTATATACAAGGCTGCACCATACAAGCTGAACTCCGTACCCCTGGCCCCCAGGCTTTTCGCTATCCCCGGCGTTTCTTCTTGGGCGTGGTCCTTCCGGGGAAAGCTATGCAGCTGGGGTATAGCGGCAGTAAGACGGCGGGCCAGCCGTTTCCCTTCGTTGGTTCCTTCTAACAGCGGAGCCATGAGTTCCTGGGCCGCCCCAGCCCGAACCTGGGGGGAGGGGCTTTGCAAAGCAAGCTCAAAAAGCGCCTGGGCCTTCTGGTAGATACCCTTCTCTTGGGTTTCCCTATCCTCGCCAGACAAGGAGCGTCCCGCAGCTTGCACTAAAAGACCTCCGTAAAAAGGAGCGGACGGGTGCAGGTTCCCCAATTCCCATAGACGCAGCGCATTCGCATTAAGGATAAAGCGTATATCCCCTTCTTTAAGTCTTTTGGCAGCTTCGGTTTTACTTATCTCTAACACCTGTTCACCTTTGCAGGAAACCAGGGTAGGGGCCATGAAACAAAAGAACCACAATAAACACAAATACCTAGGAAACATGCTAATTCCGCGGGGGAATGCGGATGGTCCTCCCTGCCACAATAAGGTCCGGTCTCCGGATATTATTAAACCGGGCAATACGCGGATAAAGCCATGGATTACGATAAAAAGCCTCCGATATATCCCAAAGGGTATCTCCCCAGCGAATCCGGTAAGAAACACCGCTGCGAGGAATCGTAGCCGGTACCTTGTAGGAAGCCACCGGGGGTGCAGGCCGATTCCGGTTTGGAGCCATCTCCTGGGGTGCGGCCGTTACCGGGGCCTCAATGACCGGCACCGAAACTTGAGGGATCAGCCCGGGTTCTGCTGCTTCCGTACTGGAAGGCGATGCACCTAGGGGAACCGGCGCCCCTGCCTCCGGGGCTGAGGCGGCCCGGTCTGTTTCCTGGGAAGCCCTCGGATCCTCTGATGCTGCCCCATTGCCGGGCGGGGTATCTGCCAGGGGCCGAGCAGTAACCCGGGAAAACCCTGGGAGATCCAGGGGGATATTCCCCCTAAAAAGGAAAAAAAACAGACCCAGGAGGATGGACAGGAGTCCGATAAGCCCCAGCAGCAGCCAGGGAACCCGTTTCCGTTCAGGTTTGGTGTCATATAAGCCCTGGGGAGGCATCCCTACAGGTTCACCCGTACGCTCAGAACCTTCCTGTTCCCGGGTATGCGTAGGGTTAAGAGACACCCGTAAAGACTGGCTTTCATACGCTGCGGAAGGGTCTAAGTTCACCGCATCCGCGATAATGTCTCCCTGTGGATTAGAAGCAACTTCCAGTTGTATCGAAGGTTCTCCCTGTGGGGCAGGTTTAATCGGTTTAATCTCTATTCTGCCCATGTAACAGGCGTCGGTTCGGGTCTTAGTTGCACTTTTATACAGCTCAATGCGGACGATTTCTTGATTATTATGGGCCGTGGTCAGGATCAGTCTTTTTTTAACCACCCCCTTTTCCTCAAGAATAGGATAAAAATCTCCATTGGCGATTTTAATGCCAATCGTTAACGCCATTGGCCTCACTCCTTCTCAACAACTGCTCTGGTATACGAGCCAATTTCAAAACTCGGTTAGTGCAGAAACATCGTTTTCCCGCAGAGACTTCGTCTCCGATGAAACCGGCTTCCGCACAAGCGATGTAAAGCCCGCTTTTTCCCTTACATCTACGGCTGCTGTTTCAACCCTTAGGGTTCTGAAACAGGCGCTGACCTAAAACCCTTTCTTAGACTCTAGACAGGGAATACTCCCTTGTCAACGGCGGCCAAACACGGAAACAACCCAAGGCGCCTTCATTGGACTTGTTCAATAACCCGGTTGGTTATCGAACAAGTCTTGCAAAATGCTCCGTATTTTGCTGTTTTTTAAGCGGAAGTTGTTCAGAAACTGAGGTTTCTGAACAACTCTATTCAAGGCCCTGCATAGAACTTTAATGGGTATATTTCCCGTCTATTTTGTGCTATCCTTATGTATATACCCCCCAATCCCTGGGCAGGAGGGATGTAGGGGCTTACAGAAAAAGTCTATAGGCCTTTGTCATCTTTGAGAAGAGGGGGCTATTTCAGGATAAACCAAGGTATGCCTTTACTCAAGGGAAAACAGGGCTAATTATATATAATGGAAACAAAAAATCGCTTGGTGGCAGTTCTGGCGATTGGTTCTACCAGCATCAGACTGGTAGTCGCGGAGATCGCCAAGAAGGGACAGTGGCAGGTATTAGACACAGCCGGAAAACCCGTAACCCTCGGACGGGATGTGTTTACCTCCGGCCAGGTATCCCGGGAATCTTTGTTGGAATGCCTTTCGGTATTACAGTATTTCAAGGAATTACTGGCAGGGTGGGGTGTCCTGGATAGGGATATACATGTGCTTGCCACAAGCGCGCTCAGAGCTGCCCGGAACCGGGATGTGTTTGTGGATCGGGTCCGCTTGGCCACGGGGTTTCGGATATCCATCGTTGAGGGGATCGAGGAGAACCGTCTCATCTATCTGGCGGTACGCTTTGCCTTGAAACAGGACTTTCCCCAGTTCTGGCAGGACAATACCATGATTATCGATATTGGCGGGGGAGCTACGGAGATCATGCTCCTTGAGCGGGGCAAGATGGCCGCAGCTCATAGTCTCCGCCTGGGGACCCTCATCATTGAACAACAATCCCGGCTTGCGGTGGGTTCTGCCTGGGCCCAGCGGTACCTGCGGGAAAGCATCCGCCATACCGCGGCATTTTTAAGCGCGGAAATGAACCTGGCCCATATCAATAGCTTTGTAGGGGTTGGTTCAGATACCCGAATCGCCGCAGCCCTCATAGGAACCGAACTCAACGAGCATTGCCGGATCATCTCTCGAGAGGCATTTATCGCCTTTGTCCAGCAGGTACAGCACTATAGTATCGAAGCCTGTGTACAGAAGCTGCATATTCCCTACACGGAAGCGGAAGGGTTTGTTCCCGGGCTGCTGGTATACAAGCAATTTTTAGAACAGACCATTGCCTCCAAGGTGGTGGTTCCGGATGTGTCCCTTCGAGAGGGCCTGCTCATAGACCTGGCCCTGGGGGTGGATCCGGAATTACAGGAGGAATTCTTTTCCCAGATCATCGCGTCTGCGGCAAATCTGGGACGCAAGTACCATTATGACGAAGCCCATAACCGGTATGTGGCGAATCTCTGTCTCTTCCTCTTTGATGCCCTGAGCCATGAACACGGCATGAATCGACGGGAGCGGATGATGCTGGAAGTGGCAGCCTTGCTCCATGACATTGGAATGTTCATCCGTGGAGCGAGCCATCATAAGCACGGTCAGTACATCGTGGTCAATTCCGAAATTTTCGGATTGCGCCGGGATGAATTGGACATCATCGCCAATGTGATCCGGTATCATCGCAGTACCCCTCCTTCCCAAGAGGATATTGCCTATATCGCCTTGCAGCGGGAAGACCGAAACCTGGTGCTTAAAATGGCCTCCATTCTCCGGGTGGCCGACGCCCTGGATCGAGGCCATACCCAGCAGATAACCATCGTACAGGTGGAACTGAAAAGTGAAACCCTGGTCCTCCATACCGAGGGAAATCGGGATCTGAGCTTGGAACTGATAGGCCTGGAAGAAAAAGCGGATCTGTTTCAAGATGTGTTTGGGTATAAAGTATTGTTACTGTAAGATGATTCCCCCCGCAGGCAAATTGGACTAAAGGTATCGGTAAGAAAAACCCCGAACAGCACGAACTTTTGTAAACCGCTCACAATGAAACCACCAGAAACCTCCAGGTTGCCCTGTTCCGTTTGCGCTGGTTCGTGGGGTTTGTGATTTTTGCATTACAGGGGTTTTAGGCTCATCACGGCACGAGAAAGACCGCCCCTTCCTCTCGTGAAAAAGCGCCCTGCCGGTGGAGGCGGGGAGTACGCGGTAAGGGCGGTAAATCTATGTTTTGGGGGATAGGTACGGAGAACCCCTTGACATTGTTCTTTTACCAGCCCCCCTATAAGCAATAATCTTGCCAAGTATCGGATAATCCTATTTGATTATGTAAAAATTATAATCGGGAGTATAGTTTTTGCTCATCCTCTTCCCCGGGGGGCTTCTTTGCCTCTGGTACA
>JAIRLU010000281.1 GCA_031259215.1 Treponema sp.
GATTGCTTGATACCCTGTCCCTGGGCTCTATGCGACACTAGCTCACCTGGATAGAGCAGCTGCCTTCTAAGCAGCAGGTAGGGGGTTCGAGTCCCTCGTGTCGCGAAGGTAATTCCTTAAATTTAAGGAATTAGGTTTTTCAAAATGTTCTAAAGGCTCTGAAAGTATGGCAATGTGCGTTTATCGTGCAGTTATTCTATGATTGGAGTATGCCATGCCTAAGAGTGCAGGTCCCTTTACCATTCAAAAAAGGAAGGATACCAAGCGATTTATCCTTACCCTTAATCCAAGTTCCGGTCTCTCCCTCCAACTCTGCCAGGAATGGACCCGTAGGAGCTTTCAACTGCTTCCAGATTCCCTAGCAGAGTACCGTAACCCAAAAAGCAAGGCAGCCGCTGAAAACGGCGCTTTCGCGCTTATCCAGTATCTCAAAGCCCAAGCGGAACAACCTGCGCTTAGAATACGTTCTGTTGATATCACGGTAGGCGAGTGGCTGCACAGATTTATCTCCCTGGATAATAATCCTCGTTCCGCCAGGCTCATTTCAAAAAATCGCCCCTATTCACCCCAAACCCTTGTTAATTATGCGAATTATTTTCATAATCATATTGCAGAAGACCCCTTGGTAACCGAAAAAATGGCTATGGTAGAACAAGCCGATATCCTTGCCTTTATGGGACGCTTAGCCGGTCATAAACTCAAGGGCGGCGGTACTATGTCCGGAACCCGCTCCTTTGAGATTGTTTATAAATTTATTCGCATGGCATTCCGAGAATATCAGCGGCACCACCCCCGCTGGGTTGACCCCTTTCTTTCGATTGAGACCCCTAAACCCACGGAGAGTCATCGTCCCGATGCGCTTTCCGAGGAAGAGGTGGTTCGGCTGTTCCTGCCTGGAGTACTCAAAGATGCCATGCAGCGGGCGGTATGTGCTGCTATGTTCTGGGTAGGATTACGCCGGTCTGAACTGTGGGCACTTAGACCGGAAGACTTGGATTGGAAAACGCCGAAAATAACGGTCTGTCATGCGTGGAAAAACATCGAACGGCAATGTCGAGAACTGGGTGATCCAAAACATCATAAGAAGCGTATCGCGCCCTTTCCTGACGTGTTACAGCAGGCGATTCGGGATCTGTGGGAAACAAACGGGAGACATGAGTTCGTGTTTAGTAAAAAAGATGGGATGGTCCCGGGACCATCCTGGATACGGTATCACCTTCCCCGGTGGCTCGTCCGGGCGGGGATAGAGGCTGATGGACGGAAGATCACGCCCCACAGTTCACGCCATTCGCTTGCCTCTGCATTAGAGGCTCAAGGAGTACCCTTACGGTATATTCAAGATATGTTAGGACATTCAGACTTGAAGACCACGGTAGGGTATCTCCATGCCCCACAAGGAACCATTAATCGCATAGCACGAAAGATAGGGGAGATCCAGCACCAGGCACTAAAACCTAACGAACAAGACACCGGATAATGGTAATAACGATCCGTCCGGCAACCAGGGTCTTAAACTCATCTTGGGTCAATAGTCCCTGCCGGTACTGATCGGACCACAGGCATATCAGTTCCACAGCCTGGGTAAATAAGAAGGGCAAGGTATCGGTTCCGCTGTCCCTTCACCACGGCTATTGGTTACGCACTTTCAGTAAGTGCAAACCGCTGTCTGGGATACCTGTCTAATCACGGCCCTTTGAAACCGTTCCAATACTCGTGGCTTGTATATTTACAGGGGACTAGCCCGTGTAAAAAGTGAAAGACACAGAGTACCAGGCATCGAAGAGCAATTTTCCAGTTTACCACCAAATGCTTAAAATAATGCTTCATCAGAAACCGTTACCTCATTCTGAGGGAAGACAAACTTAAGAAAGAACTTTTTCATCCTTTCCCTCCTGAATAAAATTAAGC
This sequence comes from Treponema sp., assembly GCA_031259215.1. GTDB lineage: Bacteria > Spirochaetota > Spirochaetia > Treponematales > Breznakiellaceae > JAIRLU01. The sequence goes on from JAIRLU010000281.1 coordinate 1,909, forward strand.
CGCGCATGACGGCTTTGTACCAAACTAAAGCAGTACCCGAAAAGCAATGTAGCCCAGTATCCCAAGGCACACCACTATAAGAAGGGCAAGGTATCGGTTCCGCTGTCCCTTCACCTTTGCCAGTTCTTCCTTCGTATCCTCCAGTTCCGCCTTTACCGCAGCCCCGGTAGCTTCCCGCCTGTCATGTTCTACTGACAGGGCGGCGTTCAGTTCCCGTTGTTCCACCAGGTGGTCATTCAGGCGTCCGGCATCCTTGCGGAGTACCCCGACCTGGTCCCTTAATGTTTCCGCCTCTCGCTGTACTATGGCGACCTGATGAAGCATTGCCTCTTTCTCCAAATCCTCCAGACCAGACCCGCCTATCGCCGCCCCAAGACTGTCCAGTTCCGACTTTATCCGGGCTGTCTGATGGTCTATCCGATCAACTCCAGTGGCTATATCCGCGCCGATTATGGCAAGGCTGGTACTGGTTTGATTCGCCTGCCGCTCGATTGAACGATAATGGGAATCATCTATAATGATCGGTCTGCTCTGACATCCTGCTACGATCAGTACGCACAGTACCCATGAGGCTCCATTACACCGCCAGGAGTTCAAAGTGCGGGTTATCCCACCCCTTCCCCCAGGTCTGCCCGTAGCCCCCGGCGCACCAGTCAAGGCCGCACTGTTCGGCCAGGGCCCCCATGCGCTCCCATACCTCCTGGGGAGCAGTCCACCAGGGAAAGCCGGGTTTGCCGGCAATCTCTGGGCATATATCCAGGGCGCG
>JAIRLU010000287.1 GCA_031259215.1 Treponema sp.
ACCCGACACGGCATAGAAAGGATATGCTTTTTCAAGCCATTGGGCAACTTCTTCCGGAGACCGTCTCTTTTCCAGCCGGGACTTGACGACATTCCACGCTTCACCGGTCATGTTAAGACGCGGGTACTGGTTCCTTCTGGCATCAAGATGTCTCGCCTCGGCTATTATCGGGTTGTACATCCCGTGGTCCCTGCCCTTCTCCCGTTCACGGGTGATACTGGACGGCTTGCGGTTCAGCGCCGTCGCTATGGCCGAAGGTTTAAGCCGTTCAATATACAGCAATTTAAAAATGTCCATTCGTTCTACCAGGGTCATTCTTTGATAATTCATCTTTCCTCCTAACGCATTATAGTTTTTGCGCTAGGAATTGCCGAGTGCCTAATATTTATTACATCATCATTAACAACTTCAACTTTGAGTTCTAACCTTTCTGGTATTTCTTTTAGAGTATTACTTAAAACAAATAAAGGCTTATTGGACTTGTTCGATAACCCGGTTGGTTATCGAACAAGTCTCCAAAAAAATGTTGATTTCTTAATAAAATCCACATTTTTTATCGTTTTTTAAGCGGAAGTTGTTCGGAAACTTATGTTTCCGAACAACTCTATTATATGGCCATTCTTCTAAATCCATTTCGAGGATTTTTTCAAATGTCTTCCTTCCCTTAATTATTCCATCAATTCTTTCCATGAATTTACTAAGCCCATAATCATTATTATTTTCGTTTGGTATTTCATGTATCCAATCTATATTTCCATCAATTTTTGCAATAAAACCGTCTATTGAACAGGCGATATAAACAATATTTGACATAAATCACCTCCAGAATTTTTCATCATTATTTTATTTTCCATTGATTATTTTGTCAATATTTCCTACCCAATTTTAGCCACAATTGCACATAACATGACCTTACACGAAGTCGGTGGTTCTGGCAAAACCCATAATATGGCCGAAAATGAAAGTCTACACACTAGGTGTGGTATGTTCCGGGAAAAATAGGGTGTAAAACAACTATCCTGGGACATACCGAACATTGAAGGGATCTTCTCGGTTTAGGGTAAACGTGCAGGTTTTTCATTGTTATCCTCTCCAGAGGATCCCTCGGCATACCAGACGGTTCTCCTGGTTCTCATTTTGATACCCTGCTCGCTTCTCTATACGCAGGCCTTTGACTTGTTTTATACTTAGGGCCTTGGTTCTTCTCCTTTTCTGTAAATTGGACTTGTTCAATAACCCGGTTGGTTATCGAACAAGTCTTGTAAAATGTTCCGCATTTTGCTGTTTTTTATCGGAATTTGTTCAAAAACTTCAGTTTTTGAACAACTCTATTCATCTAGGAGTCCACCGAGGAGTAATAAAGAACAGCGCCGTACACGGTTGTACAGCCTGAGTGTCTCATGAAGCAAGAGAGAAAAACAATGAAAACCATGTACTGGTTGGTACTTTCCTGGCTTGTAGCCCTGATCCCAGGGACCTATTCCCAAACTCTGGAACCAGAGGGGATGATTACTGCGCTGGGGATATCTGGACTCAAAAGGACTAAGCGCCAAGTGGCAGAACGGCCATTGAAACAATTCCTTGGCCAGGACGCGGAGCACCTCGATGTGGATGCAGTCTATGCAGTATTGATGGACACCGGGATCCTGGAACCCCTTAAGGTAGAAATTCAAGATGCCCGGGATGGAAATGGGAAAATACTCATGGTGGAAGTCCGAGAAAAATGGTCCATATTCCCCCTTCCGGTGGTTTTCGTGGGTTCAGGGGGTACGAGTTTTGGCGGGTTCTTTATAGATACCAATGCCTTTGGGTTAAATGATAAATTTTTTATCGGAGGTATGTATGGTAACGACGGATGGATGACGGGGACCGCGTATATGCATACCCCAGTTCGAGAAGGGTTTCCCGGATGGACCCTTTCCGGGGCGTTTGCCCAAACAGAACGGCGCCATACGGATCAGCGCAACCAGGACTTACGGCGTTTTAACCTAGACAGCCTCAGCAGTTCGGCGAGGCTTACCTATTCCCTTACCGATCATCTGAAGAGTTCTCTGGGAGTTTCCTATGAGCAACTGATGCTCCGAGAGACCGACGCCCCTTTAGCGGCGCCAGAATCAGGAGAGCGGGTTATCGGTATAGCCGCAGAGGTATCCTTGAGAAAAAGCCGCTGGGATGGTTTCCTGCTTTCAGAGGAGAGTCTATCCGGAGGCTATACGTTTATGGCAGGGCTGGAGGGCCCTTCCTTTCAGGTACTCCGCTTCCGGGGGATCTATGAAAAATCCCTGCTTCCGGGATTTAGGGTCAACCTGCATACCGGTATACTCTATGAGCCGGGGGTTACCCTGCTCTCTGAATCCTCCCCTGCGGCGGCTCAGGTTGCGATACTTCCCAGTTCCTTTTCTGCCCGGCATTACGGGGGGGCTGCTCTGGGCCTGGAAAAGTACCTGCTTAAGACTTCCGTAGGCGTCCTTTCCGGGGTGATTTCATATCAGGGGGTCTATTCCCAGGGGTCGATTCTGGGGGACCAATTCGATCACGGCATTGCAGGGGCGCTCTCCTTTTATCTGAGTAAACTAGCCATTCCAGCCCTGGGACTAGGGATCGCCTATAACATCTCCGCTGATTATCTCCAAGGATCCTTTAGCCTGGGAATGAGCTTTTAGGTGGCGTATTACCCATCACTCAGAGAGTACACCGGGACGCTCCCCGGAGATTACCCTATAAAAAAGAAAGCTCCTTCTTGATGCTATAAAGAAGAAGCTTTTCCGGCTAAATCCTTGAGTCGGGCAACCCGGATTTGAACCGGGGACCCCAAGTCCCCCAGACTTGTACGCTAGACCAACTGCGCTATTGCCCGGCTCAAGGTTCTTTCCCGTAAAGGGGTACTTCCCTTTACTTTTTATTAAGTAATTATATCTATTATACTATCTTGAACTCACTGAGTCAAGCAGGAGAGGATCTCCCAAGGGCGAGCGCATATAAAATTACCTAAAGGAGGGCGGGGAATCGGTCGATAAAGGCAAATTGGAGGGGAATATGAATAAGCAATCACTACCACCCTTAATCGACTTTTTCAAGCATATCAAGGATCCTAGAATCGAACGGAACAAAGCCTATCCATTGCTAGCAGTTATCGGTATCACCCTGCTGGCCGTCATGGCCTTCGCCGAAGGGTGGGAAGCCATCGAAACATACGGGAAAGCCACGGAAGGGTGGCTGAAAAAGGTTCTCCCCCCTACGAAAGGGCATCCCAAAACATGCCGTGTACCGGTGGGTCTTCACCCGGCTTAAAAGGGAGTCCATAGCTTCCTGCTTTATGGCATAGGTGCGGGCGATACAACGGGATATAAACCGGGAAGTTGCAGACTTAATGTCCGATGCTATAGACGGGAAGACCCTCCGGGGAGTTGTAACATCCGCCAAGAATCCAAGGTCATCCTCTGGTCAGCGCCTGGGCCACCGAGAACCGGTTGGTCTTTGCCCCGGTGAAGACTGAGAAAAAAAGCAAGGGAAACGAAGTTTCCACAATCACGGCGATACCGACCCTGTTGGAG
>JAIRLU010000022.1 GCA_031259215.1 Treponema sp.
CCCAAATATTGCCGAACCTGTTTTTCGTTCAATTTTGGCATCATCTGTTTGATTTTATTTCCCAATTCTTCATGCATAAGAAAACTCCAAAACGGTTTTCTTATAGAATATCTCACAAATACTAAATAGTCAAGTTATTTATCGATAATTCCTTACCTTCTTTAAGGCCAGATAGAACCTGGAATTCAAGCTCACCGATGCAATCATAGCAAAGCTGAGAGCCATAAACCTAGCACCGATTGACCGGCTGCTCAAGCCGGAAGGAAACAGGCTTACCATATTGCGCAGACCATGATGCAGGCAGGTTTAACCCCACGCGCGTAGGTTTTTCCAGGTGCTATATGGCATCAAACTCCTTGGTTTCAAATTTGAGGGTATTACAGTTCTCGCTGATGGTTCTTTTAAAATCATCATCAACCCCATCCGGGATGCTTACCTCTATGTCAAGTTTCACGCTTATGTTGGCTTTGGGCAATTTGGCAAAATGTTGAAGGACTTCCACGTTAATATTCCCGGTGGTGTTGGCGATTTTGTTCAGATCCGAGAGTTTAACCGTGCCAAAAAAATGATTGAACCTGATCCCTGCCACCTGCTGCGGGATTGGGGGAGTAACACCCGCGGGGGGAGTAGTACCTAAGTAATCCGGTTGGGACGGCATCGGAGGAATAGGGGCGGATGATTTTTCCGAGGATGCAATTTGTTTTTTTGCTGCTTCAGGCTTTACTAGAAAGCCGTCCAATGTTATGAGCAGATTCGATGACGGGCCGAAGATAAGGGCCTCGTAGTTACCTTCAGCATTTTGTCCGTCGGCGTAGCCGAAATATTCACCCGACGTAATGCCGATTTCAAGGGTCCTGAACAAGACGGACTGATTTTTTATACGGTGAAGATACACATATTTGGTGTAATCTTCCCAGAGCTCACGGACTTGCATGTGGTCTCTGTCTTTCCAAAGGTTGCATTGGGACATTTCCATAGAAAGTATTTTGGGAGATAATGCATCTATGAGCAGTTCATCATCCTTCATTTTTTGAGCGGCCTTTGCCACGGGGTTTTTTAACCCGCTCACTCTGGAAACAGACCATGTTACAGGGCTGGTTCCATCCTGAACCGGGAGGATCAGCCATGAATAGGCTTCTTGTAATCGGTTATTGATGGTATCTTCAAGATGATGAATATTGTCCCTTACTTCACGCTGCTGGGCGCTGTCAAGGTTAAGTGCGGTAGTATCTCTGTCGATTGAACGCCACGCTATGAGCAGCCGCATATCCTGCTTTAACTGAGACATTATCGTACTGTCTGGTGCGATAAAGGCTATCATATTACGATGAATCCGGGGAGAAGCGGAACGATTTTCGTAATAGTCTTTCACCGTAACCAATGCGGGACAATCCGTATTATTATTCTTGTAGACCTGCTCAGGGTTGAGTAAAACCAACCGGACCGATGGAGTATCGGGAATATCCCCTGAACTGGAAGGAGCCGCATGGACAGCTTCAAAGATCTCTTTGGTACGGCAGAACTTTTTCAACTCATGTTCCAGATGGTAGCTTATATCGCCAGGAGTTTGTAATCCGGCGCGGTCACTTACCGTTTTTTTGAGGGTTGGCCGGGTGTCAAACCAATACCGGTTATCTGCACTGCGATACAGATAGGTAAGTTTATCTGCAAGACTGGAGAGAGCGTCATTATAGGCGGGAATATTTTCTTCCGGCTGGACTACGCCGAGGCGTATTTGATCGGCCCTTACCCCCCGGTTGCTGCGTTCCTGGGAGCGGAGGCCGATAGCATCAGGGGCGCTGCCGAGGAAGATTGTTCGGGCCACATGGCTGAAGGCAAAATACTTGCTGTAATAGCCGCCGCTTTGTTCATCAAGCTTTACCGATTGGGATTTCCTACCGTCAATTTCGTTTTCGATTATGGGCCCCCAAGCTTCGGGGAGATAGCGGGTCAATTCATCCCGGATACCGCTTTTGCTCACGGCGATAGAGCCGGGCATAATCATGGCGCTTGAATCATTATTGCTGTATAAGTCGTGAATAACCGCGGCCATCAAACGGAGAACGCCCCGGGTCTTCTGGAAATGTTCGATGGTGGCCCAGTCATCGTAAAGACGGTCAAAAATTTCTGGATGAATAGGATAGCATTTTTTCATCTTGGCAAGATAGTCCCCTTCCCTGCACTCAATGGGAAAAAGATCGGGGTTGTTCTTGTAAACATTGAAATAAGCAGTACAGGTTTTTTCTACCGCTCCTTGGTCGGTAATGGGCTTGAACAGGCGGCGACGGACTATCTCAAAGCCTTCTTCGGCAATAACCGGTTTCCAGACCGCTTCCATACGGCCAAAGGTCTTTTCGATCCGTTCAAGAGCCAGTTGACCTGCTTCACCGCCAAGTTCAGCTTCCGATTCGGGAATAGATGCGACAACAATACTGTTTCTGCTTTTACGGGCAGCCTCGGTTAATTCCTGAACAAAAGACAGGATCCCCTCGAATGTTCCTGCGGGAACATCCCCCTGCTGGTAACCGTACAGTTTGCGGGCATAGGCGACAAGTTCATCAATAAGTATCATACAGGGACCGCAGGTATCGAATAGGTTTTGCAACGTTTCGGAACCTGGGGAAATTCCTTTTTTGTCGGCTTCCCTTACCTGATCATAGCGCTTTAAATCCCCTGACTGTTCGGCAAGCTGGGCAGCCATTTCGCCCCATAGGGTATTGATGGTAATACCGGGAAGATTGCTGGGCCTACGGGGTTTTGCAGGGTCAAGGGCCGTCCCTACCAGGACTGCGACCTTTACTTTGGGCATACTGGTAATGCCCGCCTCATGCAGGATAGTCGGGATTTCATGAAGGGAATCCGGCGATACTGCCCGCATGACATGATAGAGGGCAAGCATACTGTGGGTCTTGCCGCCGCCGAAGGCGGTTTTCAACTGGATAACCGGCTCGCCGCCCTTCCCTGCCACCCTTTGCGCGGCTTTTATAAGCATACCCCTCATCCCCTGGGTGATGAAGGTGCGCTCATAGAATTCGACCGGATCCTGGTATTCCCGTAGGGCCTTACCCCGGATAACCTGGGAAAGATCCGCAGCAAATTCCGCCTGTTGATACCGGCCCTGGGCAACATCAGGATGCGGTTCGGCAATGTGACGCCAGGGACTCCCGTAAGACGGGGCAGGAGCAGCAGGACTTTTTGACGGGGACGCTCTTTTTACCACCACCTTGGCGCCTTCTGATTTATTGCGAATCACCCGCAGCAGTTTCCGCAGTTCTTCGGCGGTTTCCTGATCTATGGGTTCCATAAAACGGGACATCGTATCCAGCGCCCGGCTTGCATCATCTTCCGTAAGGGGAACTGCGGAGGTATGGGCTAGTCTGTTTCTGGTTTCCTGTAGTTCCTTGGCCCAGGTACGCTGCATAGTTGCCATAGTATACTTAAAAACTTCATGCCAGTTATTTTCAATGGTTTTAAGGCAGCCGAGAATATCCAATTGATCCGTAAGCTCAAAAAATTCACCCTGGGAAGGCAGGTTGTTTTGATAATGGTCAGGAAGTTTAAAAAGTACATACTGCTTCCACCATTCTTTTTTGTCTTTTTTTTCGAGGTTACGGCAAATATATTCGGAAAGAATCCGGCGCATTATATCAAAGCCTTTGTGTATATAGGCGGCTGGGGTTACAACTTCCATGACTCAGTATCCTCCTGGTATATTAGAGTTGTTCAGAAACCTCAGTTTCTGAACAAGTCCATTTCTTTATGTATCACCAATCCAATTTTTTCCGCGATTTTTAACGAAAGTTTCTTAAAATCCTCTCGTGCTGCGGATACGGCATTCGCGTGACTGCCTATAGCCCCATCCGCAGAGGTCAAGTCAAAAATCGCCTTTCTATGCTCCTGGGCACGGGGTACTAAACTTCTATAGTGCTTAATAATTGCAATGCAATAGGGATCATCTTCTTGTTTTATGTGGGCGGTTATTTCTTCTTTAAGGACTGCTTCACGATAAACCACGGGTATTTTCTGTACCCATTTATCATATTTGTTATTAAAAAATGTAAGAACAGGAATGCTCACTTTTTGATCCTTAAAATACACATTACCGTGCTTTGATTTGTATTGAACTCTATGGCTTGGTTCCCATTACGCTTCATTGGGTTTTGAGCCGTCTGGATTCCAACGCCGTATCCCTGTACAAACCCCAAGGTCTTAAACATATCCGCAATGTTTTGATTACGATAATCGGTAAGGCCCGGACTTCCAAAATTTTCAACCGTAACCGTTCCAAAGGGGCCGCTTGGACTGTTTATTTCTACCCGGTCATTAAACCAATATACCCGTACCGGTGTGTTTGTTCCTTCATAGGATCTATGCATCATTGCATTGTAAAGTAACTGTTGAAAAGCAATATGGGGATAATCAACCGTTGCTATTTGAAGCCCCTGGCTACTATCAACAGCGGTATGGTTATGGGCTTTAAGTTTTTCTTCGGTTCTGCGGATAATATCCGGCAAAGAACCTTTGATTTCTGCTTCATCTATAACCGGATCAAATAATGCGGTCCCCTCAATACGGAGGAATTGGACATAAGATCCAGGGATAAAATCCTGCGGGCTTTTTCCCAAGGTCAATAAACCAAGTATGGTCGGAGTGGTATCCCTAGGAGAAACTATCGTTTTGCAGGATGAAAGACGCTCTTCGTATGTTCTGTTATTGGTTTCAAGCACTTCTTTTGCAAAAGCGGCAGGCAGGTATTCATTTTCAAAGATGAGTTTGGAAAGATCCTCGATTCTTGCGATACTGATAGGATGAATATCGAAAGGTACATCCTTGAAGCGGCGTTTTTCATTAAGTATTCTTTCTTCCTGTGCATTTGCAATCGCATGTCTGGAACCCGTTCTTATCCATATCTGCCCGTTATATCGAACCGGAGGCATATCAGATGGAAGAACCGTTACTACAGCCATTTCCGCACCAAGCAGAATTTTCTTTTCAACGGTAAAAACAGGCAGGGGCAGGATATTCCCGTCGGTTTTCATATCTGATATATTCTTGAGAATGGCATCGGTAATCGGAAGATGCGAAGGATCGCCATTATCTTCAGCTCCAAAGAAAAGAAGTCCCCCCTCGTTATGATTAGGCAGATCATTAGAAAAAGCGCATACATCCTGTCTGGCTTTTTCAGCTTCGTTCTTGAAAGCCCTTTTCCTTTCAACCCGGTCTGATTCTATAGCTTTGAGAAAATTCTCAAGTTCTATGTCAGAATATCGCTTCATGCGGTTCATACGGTACCTCTTATAGGATATACATAAAATAGTATCACTGCAACCGCCTTGCTATAAGCCCAATTCAACCTGTTTGGGCATCGGGTTTTCCCTGTTAATCCTGTTCATCGCCGTTGAAATATCCGACCACATCGAAACCAGGCTGTTGTAGGCCAGGGCCTCATCGTTCCAGCCTTTACGTTCCGAAATCATATATGCCCTATACACCAAAGACTTGATATTGTCAATGGCAGCGGGGTTTGCCTGTGCAATGTTCGCCAGAGCAGCAGCAGCGCCTTCTTTGCCGCCCTTATCCATTGCAAGGCATAGGCCCTGCACCATAGCCCAGATGCTTTTTGCCTTGCCGATATCCCAGTCTTCAGGCAGTTCACTCCGTTTGACGAGGCGTACTTTTCCCCTGCCCGATTCAAGGACCCCTTCGTCGGCCAGGTCTTGGATATGGGCAAGTTTCGCCTTTGCCAGCGTCTCGGCTCTGCCGTATTCGCCGGCCTGCGTACCGGATTGCTCGAACCACCCGATACAGAACTGACTATTGGGGTCAAGATTTCCTGCCTGGGTGGAAAGGTAATCCTCAAGCTCCTGATTTATCATGACCAGGGCGTCATGGATGGTCATCTTGGTATCATCCACTTTAAGGATTTCTCGGTATTTGGAATATACCCCAATACCCGGCCCAATAGAGGCTTGGGCCAAATCCACCGGTGCTATATGGACGGACTGTACATAGCGGAGGCCGGCTTTGAGGGCTTCCCGCAGTTCAGTTTGAAAAGCCCGCCGTGTGATTGAAGGCGCGTCTTCCGGACGGGGCCGGCAGACTATGGCGATGGAAGAAGCGAGGGCGTTGGTGTTCTGGGCTACAGCACGGCTGGACATTTCCGTTCGCAACGGCCATGTCCCAGTAATAGAAAATCCTGATTTAATAATTGCCTGTAACATGGTTTCCCAACCTGATGATGCGGTTTCTAAATTTTTTGTTTCCCCCTCTTCTTCATTTTCGCTTTGCTTATAAGCGTAATAAACGGTCAAAGGAAAATCCGAATTTACGGTCTGACGCATTTTTTTGAATGCTTTTACCATTCCGTCTTCAAAAAAAGTTTTTGCCTTTTCTTTGTTTCCATCGAATCGGTAAGGAGTGGCAACCAATTCTTCGGACTTGGGAACTAACATAGTTGAAAACAAGTTAGGATATACTTTTTGTAAAGACCGGCGAAGCCAGATATAAAAGAAATCCGATAAGTCGGCATAGCCGATATTGTCGTAATAGGGGGGATCAGTTGATATTACGATTGTATCTTGGAATGGTATGTTTGACGCATCGCGTTGTAATGCATAACCGGATTTTTGTCTGGTAAAAGAAAACAAAGGCGCTTTAAGACTTCTTAACAAATTATCCAACAATATCTTCCATGAACCTGAACTTTCTCCTAGAGGGTTGCCCTCGGCAAAATCCCAAACCATGGGGATTGCTTGCCGGGCAAACAACTGACGTGGGCATTGCGCATTAGGTTCCCATCTGTTCAAGGCATTCCCCAAATCAGCGAGTTTGTCAATTAACATTGCCAAATACACCCCCACCGCCTCACCATAGGCCCGCGCCCCATTGCCGCCGGCATCCAAACCTCTGTCGTCTGCGGGCAAGCCTGCGGCAAGCGCATCGGCCTGCGCCTGGGCAATCGCTTCATCCACCAGATCGCTAAACGTAACCAGGGCGGTAAGCTGGCGGGGGGTAAAGAGATCTCCCCACGTAAAAAAACCGTAACCGCGGCCGCTCACTAAATTGGTTGTATTACGATTCATTTCTTGTTCAGGCTTCCATGTTGGTTTTGCGGATTTTGCTATTTCCTCATGTTCTTTAGCAGGTGAAAGATACACCCGTCCACTTGTACCTTCAGTAACAATAGCCATCAGTTTTGCACCCATACGACCCGCCATGCTTTCACTTTTTATATGGGTATCTCTTGCAACTTGCCCGCAACATTCACAACGAAATGTTGCGCCCCGGCCAACCTTTGGAGATTCCGGGGGGTTCCCTTTTCCGGTATGTACCACAAAAGAAATCGTTTTTTTATGCTTGTCTATTAACGGTTCTACCCATGTTTCCTTGCCTTTCTTCTTGGAAAGCAAATAGCTGTTCACCAGCGGCATTTCCGCGCCGCAGGCAGGATTGGGACATTGCACCGTCCGCGCCCATATCCAGGCGATAACCCTTGCTTCCGTGCCGTCCGGCAGTTTTGCTTTGGGGTAGAGAGGGCCGATCTTTTTGAAGGCTGCTTCCCGCATCCATGCACCGTAGCAGCGCACATCTTCGGCAAGTCCGGCAGTTCCCTTCCATTCAGCGTCGCCGCCGATTTTTGTCCGAGCCTCCGGGTTTACCGGGGGCATATCCTTAAACTTAGGGGGTATTTCGATCAGCGCCTTGTTGATAAGGACCGCCACCGGGTTTAAGTCGCTGGCGTGGGCTTCAAGACCAAGCCGCTGCGCTTCCAGCGGAATTGAACCGCCGCCGGCAAAGGGATCCAGCACCGGAGGCGGATTACCCTTGGTGGACTCCAGAATCTTACCATAGGCCGCTTCATAAAGCGTTTTACCGGCGATACCATCCCAATCCAGAAGTTTTCTGAACTTTTCATCGTGATGGCCAGTGATTAAATCCTTTAGAGCTTTTGAATCCCCCGTATTATTCCAATCGACCAGCAGTTCAATAAGCAGATGAAGCCGTTCCCGTTCTTCCGCCTGGGCTTCCTCGGTAGGAAACCTATCCGGGTTGCTTGAAGGATCATCCACCAATGACGCAAAAAGCACTGCCCTGCAAGCCGCAAGAGGCCGCCGCGCCCACCAGAGGTGCAGCGTTGAGGGATGGCCGTGGCGTATGGATTTTTCACGAGCGGCTTCGGCGTTGATTGCCTCCAGGGGGAGGGCTACTTCGATGAGCTTTTTCTTCATCCCTGTAAATCTCCATGAACTTGATATTCGTTAATGCACCTTTGCGGGTGTGCACTATTATCTGCAAAGCTTCCAACAAGCGAAATACTTTGCAAATCCTTTTTCATACGGATAAAGGCATCCGCCCCGTCAACGATGCAGCGTACACCTTCCTGTTCGTTTTTTACTGCTCCAGGATAGGGATTAAAATAGATTTTCATGTACAAACTCCTGTCAGACTAAACACATAAGGCTTTTTTCAGCTTCATCAAAGAAACCTTCTGGACAATAATCCATCATTGGACGTGTTCGGAAACTGAGGTTTCTGAACACGCGCATTGCCTCAAAATTAATCTAGCCGAAAAAGGGTCAGTTCCTCAAAACCAAAACCTAGCCCAAATCAGACCGCTTCGGCCTGTCCTGCCCCCTCTCGGAAGGCCTGTTTCACTGTGTCCTTTTCCCGGTTTATGTTCAAGAGCCGTTCCACCGCCCCGTTCAACCGGCTGTTCAATTCCACCGGAGTATAGCTGTTCTTCCGACGCCTCAGTTC
>JAIRLU010000036.1 GCA_031259215.1 Treponema sp.
AGAAAAAATATATCGTATAAAAAACGATAAAAAAGGGGATATGGATGAGTAATCTACTGGATATTGAAACCAAGAAACAAAGGATCCAAGCAAACTGGCGGCTTGAAGACCTGGAAGAGGTTCCTTTTATTATTGAAGTGGGGCCTTTTCATGGTGCCACGAAAGACTTCTTTCATAATGATGATGCGGAAGTGCGATGGGCTGAGGATTTTGCCGCGAAACGGGAGGGGGTCTACGATTACGGTTTTCCCAACATCAAGCCCAACAAGGGTATCGGTATTGTAGCTGCGGCCTTTGGCTGCGAGTATAAGGTGAATGACGAGGCCGACCCCTGGATAACGCCGCTTATCCGGGAGGAAAATGTAGAGGATGTGTATAAACTAGAAATACCGGATCCGGTAAATACCCCCGTGTATCAGGATGCGTGGAAACGCCTGGACTACCTACAGAGCCATTCCTCCATTCCCTTACGGGTGGTTAATGTACCCTCCCCCTTGGTAACGGCATCCCTTATCTGGGATTATACTTCCTTTATTGAAGCAACCCTAACCTATCCTGATGAAGTGCATGCCCTATTGGAAAAAGTAACCGAAGCGACCATTCTGTACATCAAGGAACAGTTTAAGCGGATCAAGAACTTCTACAGTGTGAGCCATGAGGTATGGCATATTCCCCGGGAGGTGGGAATCCGGGTTAGTGATGATACTGCAGCCCTCTTATCGCCCAAACTGTACCGGGAATTTGGGGTGGCATACAATGCCAAAATTGCCGAAGCCGCAGGGGGCATTGTAATCCACTCCTGTGGAAATGTGCAGAATGTGGTGGGAGCCATGATGGAAACCCCTGGTTTACGGGGTTTAGATTTTACGATCCCCCAGGTACCGAACTGGGAAATGATTCGGGATGCGGCGGCCGGGAAAACGGTTTTGTGTTTGCGTCATAATTACTGGGATCACATCAACGATGCCCAGGTGGATTTAGCGGAATATTCAAAAAAGCTGCTTGACTTTTTTGGCCGGAAGGGTCTGTTTATTCAGACTTCCACACCAACCACTGAAGAAGCCATTGCATTAGGTGAAAAACTGCATCGGCTCTTATCAAAATGAAGGGACGAGAGGGATTGGTTTCCTCTCGTCCTTGGATCAGGAGCGAGGCTACCGCTGAATACGGGCAGAGCCGCCTTTGGCAAAGGCTTCTACCTGATCCAGGCTCACCATGGAGGTATCTCCAGGGGTGGTGGTAATTAAGGCCCCGTGAGCCCAGCCGAGTTTTAACGCTTCTTCAGGGCTTTTACCGGAAAGAAGTCCATAGAAGAGCCCCGCGGCAAAGCCGTCACCCCCACCTACCCGGTCGTATACATCGAGTTCAGTGGTGGGAGCTACATAGCTCTTACCCTCAAGCCACAATACCGCGCTCCAGGAATGACGGTTGGTAGAATGTACATCCCTCAGGGTGGTTGCTACGGCTTTGATGTTGGGAAAATCCTTGACCACGCTTTCCATCATGCCTAAAAAAGTTCCCGAGTCCAGTTTACCGGCAGCTTGTGCCCCTCGAGATTCTACTTCCGGGCCTTTGAGCCCGAGACCTTTCTGGAGATCCTCTTCATTACCCACCAGGATGTCCACATGGCTTACGATCTTGCGCAAGGTCTGAGCCGCTCCTTCGCTGGCTTGTTCCGGGGTAAGCCCCTGTTCTGCCGCAGCCACTGCCCAGAGTTTCGCCCGATAGTTAAGATCGAAAGAAACCACCGCACCGGCCTTTTGAGCGGCTTCCATGGCTTCAATGACCAGTTCCGGAGTGGTAGGGGAGAGGGCCGAGAAAATTCCCCCGGAATGGAACCAGCGTACCTTAGGGGAACCATTGGTTCCCGAGGCAAAGATCCTATTCCAGTCAAAACTGCCTGGTTTCAGCCGTCCTGCAGCCTCGTTGGACCGGTTGTAAAATACCACCGGCGCTCGTACTCCCTGCCCCCGGTCGCTCCACACAATGGCCATGTTCGGTCCCCGGACCCCATCAAAGGCAAAGCGCTGGAAATAGGGACTGACCCCTGCCTTTTGTACCGCATATTCGATCCGTTTCCCGAGCGGATAGTCCACCATGGCGCTGGCAATAGCGGTCCGTAAACCGAAGCAGGTGGACAGGTTGCTTGCCACATTGTACTCGCCCCCGGAAACATGGAGCGTATACGCGCTTGCCTCGGTAAACGGAATGATCCCTGGATCCAGCCGTGTAACCAAGGCTCCCAGGGCCAAGAGATCATGGGTTGCTCCTGCAGCAGCAGGAATGGATAAGGATGCCATTATCATACCTCCAAAAATATAGTGAACCCCTTAGACCGTATAGGTAGACGCGCTCGTAGCGGCTCCATGACCGGTCCAATTGGTATGGAAGAATTCACCCCGAGGCTTGTCTACCCGTTCATAGGTATGGGCTCCGAAGTAATCCCGTTGGGCTTGGAGCAAGTTGGCCGGTAGCCAGTCACTGCGGTAACCATCAAAGTAGGCCAAGGCGCTGGAGAGAGCCGGAACCGGGATACCCCTTTCCACTGCGGCAATCACGACGCGGCGCCACGAGGCTTGGGCCTCCTCAATAATTGCGGTGAAGAAAGGATCCAAAAGCAGGTTTTCCAGGTCCGGGTTTTTATCAAAGGCTTCCTTGATCTTACCGAGGAACACCGACCGGATAATACAGCCTCCCCGCCACATCAGGGCAATACCGCCGTAGTTCAGGTTCCACTTGTATTCCTTGGCCGCTTCCCGCATCAGGAGGTAGCCTTGGGCATAAGAGACCACTTTGGCCGCGTAGAGGGCTTTCTCCAAATCCTGGATAAAAGTGTCCGTCTCCGCAGGGTTGGAGATCTTCGGGCCGAAAAATATCTTAGAGGAGCGAACCCGTTCGTTTTTGGCTGCAGAAAGACAGCGGCTCCACACCGCTTCCCCGATCAAGGTGAGGGGCACCCCGAATTCCAAAGCCGCAATCCCCGTCCACTTACCGGTCCCTTTCTGTCCTGCAGTATCCAGGATTTTCTCGGCCAAAGGCTCTCCATCCGTATCTTTGAACCGGAGAATATCCCGGGTGATCTCGATGAGGTAAC
Source organism: Treponema sp. (assembly GCA_031259215.1). GTDB lineage: Bacteria > Spirochaetota > Spirochaetia > Treponematales > Breznakiellaceae > JAIRLU01. The sequence continues at coordinate 3,095 of JAIRLU010000036.1, forward strand.
TGTTCAACTCCCCCTTATTCCAAGTAGCAAAGACATCCCCCATAGCATCGTAGGAAAGGCCCAAGATCTGCTTCAATACATGGTAGGTCTCGCAGATAAGCTGCATATCTCCGTATTCAATACCGTTGTGGACCATTTTAACGAAGTGGCCCGCCCCATTCTCCCCTACCCAGTCGCAGCAGGGAATATCCCCTTCAACTTTGGCGGCGATTGCCTGCAGGATAGGCTTTACCAAGGGCCAAGCCGCAGAGGAACCGCCAGGCATAAGAGACGGCCCGGTAAGGGCCCCTTCCTCGCCCCCGGATACGCCGGTACCGATGTACCAGAGCCCTTTGGATTCTATATAGGCGGTACGCCGGATGGTATCTTGGTAATTGGAATTACCTCCGTCTATGATGATATCTCCCGGCTCGAAGACCTTCAGCAGGTGCTCAATGGTATCATCCACTGCTTCTCCGGCCTTTACCATGATCATGGCCTTCCGGGGCCGCTTGAGGGCCTTGGCAAAAGAAGCAAGATCCCGGTAGCCTTGGATCTTTTTACCCGCCCCCCGGCCCTGGATAAAGCTATCCACCTTAGCTGCGGTTCGGTTAAACACCGCCACAATGAACCCGTTACGTTCCATATTAAGGACGAGGTTTTCCCCCATCACTGCAAGACCAATAAGACCAATATCCGCTTCTGCAGAACCTGTATGAACAGCGCTTTTTGTATGGACAGCCCTCTGGGCGTTTTCTGTATTACCCATTTTTAATACTCCCTTCATTATATTATCCTATTTTTGAATTAAATAAAAGAAATATTATTTGAGACGGTTTCAATCGGAAGGAGGGTCCTTCAGGATAGACCGAATGTCTTGAAGTCGCGGATATAGACCTGGGGCACCTGGTTAAACCGGTGCTTGGGGTAGGATAAAATTTCCGCGGTTTTTACGGTCCAGGGCCTTACGGGGAAATCCTTGAGCGTTTCCTCGTTTGGGGAGGCCCATAGGTAACGTGAGTTCGATGGAATACTAGGGAGCCGCGAATGAACGCTCATGTTCACAAATTATTCGGATACCTGAGCATTAATCCGCGGACTTTTTCTTTTTGTCAAACTCAGGTTAATTACATTACGAGCTTCTTCCAAGTTTTGTATTTTTTTGGTACATCTTCGCACATACCCGCCGGGAACCTGTTGTCCTGACTGTCCAACGATCATATCCCGCAGCTCCTCCGGGTCTTCACGTTCTTCACGCAGCTTGGCAAGCCGCGCTTCAAGCGCCTCTGTACGCATAGACTCGTCATCTTCCGCCACCGGTAGAGAGTCATCCCCTTTCACCATCAACCCTCCAAGACCCTCAAAAATAAGTTCCTTTACATGAACCTGCTGTATGAGGAGAAACAGTCGAGGCAGACCTGCTTCCCCCCTTGCAGCCGGATATGGCTCTCCGAGGTTTTTTCACCGCAGCATTCGCATACAAGGGAAGTAAAAATCCGCGCAGCCTCGGGAAGAGCAAAGGTAGGCTCCTTCACATCGAACAGCTGATCCGGCGGCGTATGCATCATCGCTTGTTGGACTTCGTCCCGGGTCTTATCCTGCTTCGGCCTATTCCGCAGGACCAGGCGGACCCTTTTTCCCGTCTTCCGGTTGAAAAAAGAGAAGGCCTGTTTGCCCCGCAGCCGGAACAAAAGATTCCCCTTTCCCACACTGCATCCCAGGACCACCGAAATGGCGTCAACCCCGCAGGCGTCGTTTTCCGTTACACACACCACTTCCTCGTCCTCGGAAAACTGCAGGTCCAGCAGGTCCCGGGCGTAAAGCGCCGCCTTGTAACCGATGGTCAGTCCCGGGCAGCTATGCCCGTGGAACGCTACCGAGCGTTCCCAAAGTTCCCTATCCCCTTCCGCGCTGTTCACAATGCTTCTCCTCTTGAAAAGTACCAAAAAGTGAGGCTGCTGGTTAAACCTTCCTATAAAAACAATGCCCACCTGTATGCGTTAAAAAGCACAACAATCCCTCCCTCGGATTTCTTTGCTCACCCTGCCTTGGCACCGGGTTATACAAAAATGCACCTCTGCCCCGAGAAGTATATGCTTCATGCATACCGATTTATTGGACTTGTTCAATAACCCGGTTGGTTATCGAACAAGTCTTGCAAAATGCTCCGCATTTTGCTGTTTTTTAAGCGGAAGTTGTTCAGAAACTGAGGTTTCTGAACAACTCTAT
>JAIRLU010000137.1 GCA_031259215.1 Treponema sp.
ATCAAAGAGTATTTCGAGTATGTGGAGGAGGACTGGGAGCGGAATCCGCCTACGGACGTGTGGAGGAGCGGCCTTGAGCAGAAGAACCACGGGCGGCAGGAGAGCCGGGAAGTGCTGACGGAGGAGGACATCGACTGGCTGAGCGGGAAAGAGAAGTGGAAGGACCTCAGGACCATCATAGCATACCGGCGCAGGAACGAGGAAGCCGGGAAAACGACGGTTGACAGCCACTATTACATCAGCAGCCGGGCGATGGATGCGGAAGAAGCCGCACACATCATCCGTGGGCACTGGGCAATCGAGAACGGTCTGCACTGGTTTCTGGACGTCTGTTTTGGGGAAGACTCGTGCCGGGCACGGACGAAGCACGCGGCGGAAAACCTGAATGTGTTGAGGAAAGCGGCGCTGCACCTCCTGCGAAAGACCACCGTACCCGAAAAACGATTCAGCGTCCAGAGGAAAATGTTCAGGGCTACCTTCAGCGACGATTTCCTTTACCACGCATTGTTCGGCCAAGTTAAATGACGTTGCCCTGACCTAGGCTTGATAAATATAGAAAAAAATCGTATCACTGGAAGACAGTGCAAAGTATAGCTAGGAAAATCAAACAGGAGTAAAAAGGGAACAAATATGCGGGTTCTGAAATTTGGCGGTACATCCCTGGGGTCAGCAGAGGCGATCCGTAAGGTGGTGGAGATTATCAAGGACAAAGAACATTCCGGTAAGGTCGCCGTGGTGGTGGCTTCTGCTATGACTGGGATGACCGATGGACTCATTGAGCTGGCCCGGAGGGCTCAAACCGGGGACCGTGCTTATATCGGTTTAGCACAGAACATGCAAAACCAGCACCAGGCAGTAGCCGCGGCGTTTCTTACCGGAACAGAGATCGATACCGTAGTTGCTTCTATTACCAGAGCCTTTGAAGAACTTATCCGGATCTTGGATGGGGTTGCCATCCTTCGGGAACTTTCCCCACGGACCCTCGATGGGGTGATGAGCTTTGGGGAGCGGCTTTCCGCATTCTTATTGGCTCAGATCCTCTCCGCTTCAAAGGTACCTGCAGCCTACTTGGATACCCGCGAGCTTATTATAACCGATAATCATCATGGAAATGCCCAGGTCTTAGGCTCGAAAACCGCCGCACGGATACGGGCTTTTTTTCAAGGGCTTTCTGCTCCCCTTCCCCTCCAGATTGCTACTGGTTTTATCGGTGCTACGGTGGATGGTACCACCACCACCTTGGGACGGGGAGGATCGGATTTGAGCGCTGCCTTGTTCGGTGCGATCCTCGAAGTGGAAGAAGTGGAAATATGGACTGATGTGGACGGAATTCTCACCGCAGATCCTCGGATGGTGAAAACCGCTTTCAAGATCGATACCCTGTCTTACGTGGAAGCGATGGAGCTTTCCCATTTTGGTGCTAAGGTACTGTACCCTCCTACCATCCGGCCTGCTTTGGAAAAAGGCATACCCATTAGGATCCGTAATACCTTTAAGCCCTCCGAGGGGGGGACTAGGATCATCCAGGACATCGAGAACGGGGCCTACCCCATCCGGGGGATCAGCTCCATGAACCATGTGGTCTTAATCCGTGTCCAGGGTTCGGGAATGGTAGGGGTGGCGGGTTTTGCTTCCCGGCTCTTTGGCGCCTTGGCCCGGAAGCGGATCAACATTATCCTCATTACCCAGAGTTCCAGTGAATACTCAATCTGCTTTGGAATCCTTCCTGAAGACGCCCCTACTGCAGAAACGGCCTTATACGAGGAATTTGAGCGGGAGATAGGCTGCGGCGCTCTGGATGCTCCGGTAATCGAAGGGGGTTTGGCGATCATCGCCGTAGTGGGTTCCCGGATGAAAAGTACCTCAGGGATTTCAGGCAAGGTATTTCACGCCTTGGGCCGAAACGGAGTGAATGTAGTTGCCATTGCCCAAGGATCTTCAGAGCTCAATATTTCCGCGGTCATCCCTCGCCAAGATCAAGCAAAGGCCCTCAACGCCATCCATGAGGTGTTTTTCCTATCTGGGGCCCGTTCGGTCAACCTGTTTCTGGTGGGGATCGGGCTTATCGGCAGTACCCTGCTGGAACAGTTGGCGAACCAGCAGGAGATTCTGGTGGATGAACACCAGATCCGTATAAATCTTGTAGGGGCGGCCAATTCCCGGTACATGCTCTTTAATCCTGAAGGACTGGATCCCAAGAAGGTGAAATCCCTATTAGCAGAGGATACAGGTGCAGTACCCTTTACGTTACCGGGATTTATCGAAAGGATGAAGGCACTGAATCTCCCGAACTCTGCTTTTTGCGACTGTACGGCCAGTGACGACGTGGCCGCTCAGTATGAGCAGATTCTAAACACATCCATACCTATTGTTACTCCTAATAAGCGGGCCAATTCCGGTCCCTATGACTATTATAAAAGACTTATTACCCTTTCCAAAGATCGGGGCATACCCTATCTGTACGAGGTTACGGTCTGTGCAGGGTTGCCGGTGATTTCCACCCTTCGGGACTTGTTTTTGTCTGGGGATAAAGTACGGCGGATCGAAGCGGTTTTATCCGGGACGTTGAGTTTTATTTTCAACAACTACGATGGAAGCAAGCCCTTTTCCGCCCTGGTCCGGGACGCCCAGGTCAAAGGCTATACTGAGCCGGATCCCCGGGAGGATCTGAACGCCAAAGACGCAGCCCGGAAAGCTCTGATTCTGGCCCGGGAGTGCGGCATACCCCTGGAATTTACCGATGTGGTCATTGAACCGATTCTACCGGAGGCTTGTTTTGCCGCTGAGGGGGTGGAGGCATTTTTCGTGGAACTGGAAAAATCCGATGGGGTTTTTGAACAGCGCCGTGCAGAAGCTGCCACTCGGGGGGAGGCGCTTCGGTACGTGGCGATTATCGAAGGCGGTACTGCCCGGCTTACCCTCCGTTCAGAACCAGGGGGAAGTCCCTTCCGTTCTTTGGTGGATTCGGATAATATCGTGGTGATTACTACGGATCGGTATTCCGCCTTGTCCATTGTGATAAAAGGCCCTGGAGCCGGGGCACAGGTTACTGCAGGCGGGGTCTTCGCGGATATCCTGCGGATAGCCCGGACGTTGGTCTAGCGTTCCGGCTGTAGCGAACCTATGGTTCGAATGAACCTGCGGTTCGACGACGTTTTGTCAGGTGCGAATAAGGACTTTGCGGCGGCTAGGCCGAAGCATCGCTTCCATAGGAAGCGCGACCAGGGCTGGCAAACTGTGGCGGAGGTTTGCCGTGGGAGCAAAGCCCTAGGCCGACCGACCTAGCCACACGGAACCCCGGAGCCTCCGTAAGGCCATGGAGCGCATACAGTCCTGTTGAAACTGTCGGAAAAGTAGTCAAACAACAAGAGCTATGGTATATGGTGGCTACTATGGCTCGGTATACAAATTTTGATAGATTTCAGGGATTGTTCCTTATCGTTTCTCTTGAGGAACAAGTCATACCCGGCTTTTTGGATCTCACCTTGAAGTACCTCATCGATCACTTTGATCTGATCTTCTTCGACGCCGCGTTCCACAACGACGACCAAGGCGCTCCCGCTTATCCGCCCGCGGTCATGCTCGCCATAAGCTGCTAATGCTATTCCCGGGGAAGTATCACCAGCAGACCCCTCGTATATGGCTGCAAAACCAATAGCAGAGTACAAGCCCTGGCCCGTGACACACAACCCGATCACGACACCATCGCCCACTTTATCTCCAGCCAGGCTGAAGCGGTCAAAGAGCTTGTTACGCAGGTACTGCCGAAGTGGTACGCCTTGGGACTGGTCGACTGAGCATTGTTTGCCAGAGACGGCTGCAAACTGCCGTCCCATGCGGCCAAGGAATGGTCGGGAACCCTTGAAGCGTTGGGGAAGAACAAGAAACAACGTGAGACGCTGAGGGGAAAACTCCTAGCGCAGCAGGCCCCGTTGGATAAGCAGGTGGCACAGGAGCGGGACTTACCCGGGGCAGCCTATTCATAGGGGTACGATAAGAAATATCAGCAGCGGCATCTTGAACGGATAGAACAAAAACTGAGATCCATCGACCCGTTTCTGGAGCGGAAGGAGGCAAGTGAGGATGAAGTGCAATCGAACATACCAGACAACGAGAGCGGGAAGCTAAAGGGGCCGCACGGCTCTATCCAGGGATACAAGGGGATAGCGGTGGCGGACGGGGCTAATCAGATAATTGAGGCGGCGGAAGCGTTTGGGAGCGGGAGCGAACATTTTACCGCGATGGCGGCCAGTCTTGCCGGGCGGATGCAAGGGTTGAAGGGGAAAGACAAGCCCCTTGAGGGGGCGATAGAAGTGAACGTGACCCTTGAACATGCCGAGGAACCATATACCTGTCCATTCATCAGACCGATACGGTGATAAAAGCATTAAAAAAAAGAAGAAATACTCGAGTATGTGAATAAAGAGTACTTTGGACTTGTTCGATAACCCGGTTGGTTATCTCACAAGTCTTGCAAAATGCTCCGCATTTTGCTGTTTTTTATCGGAATTTGTTCAAAAACTGAAGTTTTTGAACAACTCTTTTGAATCCCATAAAAACGTCACTGTTCGCGTAGAAATGGACGAGATGGGGAGTTTTTATCAGGATAAAAAGCATTAAATCTGGCTGTGGTGGGCTGTTGACCATGAGAGAGGTGAGGCAATCGCTTTTTGGTTTGGGACAGGGCATCGACGTTTACTTTTTGAATTCCTTGTATAGTAATGAAATAGATTCCCGCGGATACTATGCAGGTATATGCGTAAATCCTTATTATATAAAGAGATATACTTTTAAACGCC
>JAIRLU010000141.1 GCA_031259215.1 Treponema sp.
CAAAAACTGAAGTTTTTGAACAACTCTATTACATATAAACCGCTCCTAAAAGCCCGGGTCATTCCACCCTTGAGGAATCACCCGTCGCTTGAAGAAACATCCTCATGGGTTCCAAGGCCCCTCTCCATAGGAGGAAGCGAACCAGGACTTCCTCCCTTTAGAAGCGGGCCCAAAACCCCTGCCCCTCGCCGTAGGCTATAGGGTTCTTGGAAAAAATTATTCCTCCGCCCCTCCTAGAACGGTAATCCGTCCATCGGTTTCAGGGGAAATGGTACCCACCGCCTGCAACGCTTCGAGGACCACCCAAGAATCTATCAGGGAGGTATTAAAGGGTTCTTGGGCCTTACTGAGGATCGTATACCCGTCCCCGCCGCCCAGGAGGTAACTGTTGGTGCAGAACCGATACACTCTATCGGGATCAACCGATTCGTTGTGAATGGTCAAGTCCTTGAGGATACCCGTACCTTGGGTATAGTCAATGGTGTACCGTACTTCCTGAGATACTTGGGCCCAGCCCCCATTTCCCTGGGGTATGGAGGCGATGAAGGTGAACAAATCAATGATATCAGCACCCTTGAGAGAGACGATGTAAAGGTAATTCTCAAAGGGAAGGACCGTAAGGACTTGTTCCCGGGTGATGGGACCTGCAGGAATGCCCGTCCGAATATTGCCCCCATTAATGAAAGCAAAGTCTAGGGCTTGGTTGTAGGCTGTTTGGAAATACCAGACCATGCCGTCACAGATGGCGTCTCCTAGGGGGGATTCCACCTTCCGGGGTAAACGGTTACCTACCACAAACTCATCTGTCGCGTTCCCCACTACCTCTTTGAGGCTCTCGTCAGCCTTGGTCAAGTAAGGGTCTAACATATCGGTTATTTCCCGATCCTGGGCAATTTCCATGGGCAGCCAGAAAAAGTCCACCAGTTTCCCCTGATCCACCGTCAATTTCCCTTGCCCTATATATTTCCCCCATTCATTGGCGGTAACGATGTAGGTAGTATCCACCTTGAGAGGCTCCTCAAAGAGGGAATGGGAATGACCGTCTACGATGATATCAATACCTGGAACTGCTGCGGCCAATTCCGGTGAGGTAATATGATCCGGTGCTTCTTTCACGTCTCCCATGTGGGTGATGCCGATAACCAGGTCAACCTGCTCTTGATTCCTCAGAATATCCACCATTTCTCGGGCAGCATCGATCTCATTGATGAACTGGAGGCTCGGATCCGGACTGGCAATTACCTGGGTCCGCAAGGTCGTAATACCGAATAGGCCTACGGTAAACCCATCGTATTGTTTTACTACATAGGGAACCCCCAGATAGGCGCCATCCGCGGTCTTGATATTAGAGGTGATAACCGGAAACGCAACCAATTCCCCCTGACGCTGCAAGTACTCTATATCCTTATCAAATTCATGGTTTCCCAGAATCACTGCATCATAGCCCATGAGGTTATACGCGAGAATATCCGGCTCTGCCGCAAACATATTGGAAAGGGCGGTTCCGGTATTGATATCTCCTGCGTCAATCAGCAGGACCTGGGGATTAAAGGCCTTGAGGGCTTTAACGTACGCGGATCGCCAGGCAAGTCCCCCTCGACCGTTGTTGGGAACTATCGCCCCATGGTGGTCATTGGTATGAAGCAGTATGAGTTCATACGTCTTCGACTGTCCAGACTGCACCGACTGGGTCCCTTGAGGGGGCGGGGCCGCTGGGCTTGGCTGGGCTTGGCTGGACTGAGCCTGGGCGCTTTGGGTCCGGGTGAACACCTCCCGCTGTCTTGTTCGTATCATGTTGGAAAGTTCAGTTTCCGATACGGGTCTTGCAAAAAGCGGCAAATTCATGAAGGATACTAAAAAAGCCACCAACAGCAAGGGATACTTAAGTTTCATGTTGACGTCCTCCGAAAAATGGATATAATACAACTATAAAGAAGTATGTATCAAGTATATGAAGAAATACATTGTTTGTCGAGATGCTTTCATGGCAGTATGGAAATTTTAGCGATTCTAGGATGGTGCCTATAAAAGCACTCGAGAAGTATATCAGGGCTGTATGGGTGCAGTTCTAGATGATTGAGGAAGAAGGATGGCTAAAAAAAGTTTTCTCCACCATACTGCAGTGTTGCATTACCAACGGAATATAGCACAAGAGTCTGATGCAGCTCCCCGAATCAAGTCGTTTCCTGTAACGAGGAGTTTATTGTATCGGGCAAGTCAGGTAAAAGGAGATGGTGTATCTCCCGGTATTATTGATTTTTCCCTTCCGGAGCAGCTTATTCAAACCGACGGACTTGATAGTAAAGATGCCCAAGAAATACAAGCCCATATTGAGGCCCTGAGCCGTAAGAATCGTATTACCCTCAGCTCGAAAGAACTCAAAATAACTCCTTCGAAGAATGGGGTGCTATTCCTTTTGGTGGTTAATAGTCTTATGTGGGGAATAGCCGCTGGTGTGCTGATGCTTATTAGCCAGGTCGTTACCGGGGATAGGGTGCAATCGACGTATGACCAGGGATTCTCTTCCGTGGAGGGTCAGCTTATCCAGCAAATGCGGCAGGATTCGGAGTTACGCCTTTCTGAAAAGGAACAAGAAATAGCAGTAATACGAAAACAATTAGCTTCCCTTAAAACAGAGGAACTTACCGCGGTCAATAAGTTCGAAGAGCTGCTTAAGCAGCGGGAAAAAGAACTCCAAACCCGCTTAGAACAGGATCTGGCAGATGAACGGAAACGGCTTATCACCACCGGGATTTCTGCAGAAACTACTGAAGCCTTATTGACCGCCTATGGGCAGACACGATTTGCGTATTATCGGGCAGAATTGGATACATACCAGGCCCAACTTGAAGCGGAACGAGACGCGGCCCGGGCGAATTATCAGCAGCTCCAGGATAAGTATCAGGAAGACTTAAGAAACCTTAATGAGGAACGGCGGCTCATTAAGGAGACATTAGTCCAAAATGAAAATCAGCTCCGTCTCGATATAGAAGATAGTACGGCGACGAAGGCTGAGACCAGCCTGGAACGGAACAGGGCTTTAGAAGAAGCCAGGACCAAGCTGGTAGTATTGCAGGAACAGCAGCAGCAAGCCCTGCTGCGAGACAATCACATTATCGGGATGTATGCTACCATACGGACCAGTTTGGAACAAGAACACTACCAAAACGCCCTGGTACAGGCGGAATCTTTGATTCGGTACCTGGAAGAAACCCCGCAAGAGTCTCTTCCATCCCTACGGTGGAGCTTAGATAGGTATTTAGCCGGTGTATTAGCTCGGATAGCCCGAACTGAACTTACGAGAGCAGGAGAACCGAGTCCTCAAATCATCGATCTGGAAGCTCAGATTGCCCTCCTTTCAGCGGATAATGCCCGCCTTACCCAGGTATCTCAAGAATTATCCCGGGCCCTGGCGGATCAGGGCCTCACTGGGGAAGCTAAAATAACGGATCGAGACGCTCGTATTGCCCGGCTTACCCAGGCAAATCAGGAATTATCCCAAGCCTTGGCCGAGCAAGACCGTACCAGGATGACTGAGCGAGGGGATCTGGAAGCCCGTATTGCCCGGCTTTCAGCGGATAATGCCCGCCTTACTCAGGCAAACCAGGAATTATCCCAAGCCTTAGCCGAGCAAGACCGTACCAGGAGGACTGAGCAAGGGGATCTGGAAACCCGTATTGCCCGGCTTTCAGCGGATAATACCCGGCTTACTCAGGTAAATCAGGAATTATCCCAAGCCTTGGCAGAACAAGACCATACCAAGATGACTGAGCGAGGGGATCTGGAAGCCCGTATTGCCCGGCTTTCAGCGGATAATGCCCGCCTTACTCAGGCAAACCAGGAATTATCCCAAGCCCTGGCAGATCAAAACCAGCGGATTGGAGGGGAGTACCAAAGCCAGCTTACCGCGTTGGAGGAGCATAACCGGCGGCTACAGCAACGCATAGAGGAACAGGTGGTCGCCTTGACGCAGGTTACCGAAGAAGGAAATAAAACAGCCGACACGGCGAATACCTATATAGCCCTTACCAATGCCTACACTCGGTACACCGCCACTCCAGGGGGGCTCTCGGATATGGAGTACTTCTTTAAGACACCGGAAGTAGACCAGACGTTCCCCGGCTTTTTCGATCGGCTTATGGATCTCAACCGGCACATTTCCCAGGACGCGTATCAAGAGGGTATTGTTAATGCCGCGAGTATTATTGAAACGGCTTTACGGATCCCCCAGCAAGACACGAGAATCAAGTATCTGGAAGGTATTCGTGAACGATACGGCTCGGATCCCCATATCAGTAACTTAATCACTATGCTTTTAAGCCGCCTTTAGGGGTGGACTCATTGGACTTGTTCAATAACCCGGTTGGTTATCGAACAAGTCTTGCAAAATGCTCCGCATTTTGCTGTTTTTTAAGCGGAAGTTGTTCAGAAACTGAGGTTTC
>JAIRLU010000049.1 GCA_031259215.1 Treponema sp.
ACAAGGGTTCCTGGTTGTTGATGCAGGTACGGATTTCGTACCACACCCCCTGTTTCAGTATCCGTAATGGTCTCATATAGCGTAATAGGGGATTGATAGGCCATTTTGTTTTAATTAAATCGTACATAAAGAGAAAAAACAGGGGGAATCCCCGCCAGGGTGCTTAACGCCCCTGTAGGGCAGTAGTGATAAGCCATCGAAGCGCCCCTTGCATCCCGCCTTTACCGCTTTGGAGCTAACCCTACGATATAGGTGAGGACGCTCCTCACGATGGAAGAACGAAGGAACCTACGCCGTTCCTCCGAACCCCGCCACTCTCACAACGCCCGCCACAGGCGGTTAGGGAATAATCGCATCCACCACCGCGCTGAAGAACCCCTTGATGCCTTCCCGATGGATTTCCCACCGTCCCGCCAAGTAGACCCGCTTCCCCTGGTCTGCTTCGTCAAAGTCCAGCACAAGGGGGCTTCGGGTGTCAAAACTGGAATGGATCAGTTCTTCTTCTAGGTGAACCGGCGCATGGTCCAGGATCGCCCAACACACCTCAATCCCCGCGGCATGATCCGACTTACCCCGATGACGTGAGCCTTCGTCCCGATAGTGAACCGCGATACGGCGCCGGATTCCCGTGTCGGGGATAAGCTCCGGTACAGTGTCAGGCGCGGGAACGTCCGTGGGGTGATGAAGAAGATGCAGCCTCATCTCAATGCGCTGCGGATCCGTAACCGGCGGATCCTCCAGGTACCGTCGCTTAAAGGGGCGTACGTCCCTTCGTTCCTGCATCCTGCAAAGCATCCTCACCTATATTGTGGGCGTGGCTCCAAAGCGATAGAGGCTCGAAGCAAGGGGCGCCTTGACTGCTTATCACCACTGCCCTACAGGGGCATTAAACCCCTGGGGGGGCAAAGCGGCAAAGACTCGAAGCAAGGGGCGCCTCGACCGCTTATCACCACTGCCAGTCAGGGGCGTTAAACCCCCTGGGGGGTAGGGGCGTGCTACACAAATGGGCAGGTATCCTATATAGTAATCCCTATGGAAAAAATGGAAAAAACCGTTTACGTCATAGGACACCGGAACCCGGACACGGATTCGGTGGTTTCCGCTGCGGCCTATGCCCGGTTGAAACAAATCCAGGGGCAACGTAAGGTCATGGCTGCCCGGGCAGGGAAAATAAACCCTCAGACCGAATACATCTTTGAACGCTTCGGCGTGCCTGTACCGGAGTATCTGCCGGATCTGATCCCCAAGGCAAAGCACTATATCTCTGGGGAACCGGTAACCGTCAAGGAAGACGCCAGCCTGTGGGAAGCCTTGGAACTGTTGCAAAAGGATGATTCCCAGGTACTTCCTATTGTGGACCGGGACGGGGTCTATCAGAGTATGCTCCACTACCAGAGTTTTAGCCGGTATATTATCAATCATATCAATCCACGGAAAAAATCTTCCTTTCCCCTGACCTTGGATCATCTGGCAGCAACCATCCACGCCCAGCCGATTACCCTCTTTAACGGCGCAGAGCTCCGAAAATCTCCCATCGTGGTAGCCGCATCATATAACGCGCATTTTAAAGGGCACCTGGAAGCAGAGGGAGCGGATAATGCCCTGGTGATTGTGGGGGATCGCTGGGATATCCAGCGATGCTGTATTGAGATGAACGTCCGGGCGTTGATCCTTTCTGGGGGAACCACCCTTTCTAGGGAACTGACCGAACTGGCGGAAAAAAGCCAGGTAACCGTGTTGATAAGTCCCTTTGACACATCCTCCACTGCGATGCTGATCATCTATTCGGTCTCCACCGGTACCTTAGGGGATCGGACCGTACCCCTGGTCCGGCTGAAGGATCCGGTGTGGACCTTTCGGGAGACCCTTACCAAGATACCTTCCCGGTGTTTACCCGTAGCTGACGATGAAGGCACGGTAAAGGGGGTGATTTTTGAGGGAGACCTTATCAAAGAGCCAAATGTGGAAGTGATCATGGTGGATCACAACGAGCCAAGCCAGGCCATTGAGGGAATCGAAAACTACAAGATCCTCGAGGTGATCGACCATCACCGGCTGGGGAATCTGTCCACCCGATATCCCATTACCTTTATCAATCGGGTCGTGGGCGCTACCTGTACCATCATTACCAACCTGTACCGGGAACAGAAAGTGCCTTTGGAAAAGGGCATTGCTTCTATATTGCTCTGTGGCATTATCTCAGATACCCTGATCTTGCAGTCTGCGACGACTACCGAGACGGATATAGAAACCGCGGAGTACCTTTCCTCCATTACCGGCTTGGACATTAAAAGCCTGGGCTATGATATGCAGACCGCTGCAAATCAGGTTAATTCCTTACCCGGAGAAGAGCTGATTAAACTGGATATGAAGGAATACACCGAGGGAGGTCTGACTTTTTCGGTGAGTCAGATCGAGACGGATAATCCTGGGGCGCTGGTGGAACGGCGGGATGAAATTACCGGGGCCCTGGAACAAGTCCGGGCGGTGCAGGATCATCTTTTCGCCGCGCTCTTGGTAACCGATGTAACCGTGCTGGATTCACTGCTCTTTGTTACCGGGAAAAAGGCTTTTACCAGCCGTATTAACTTTCCCATGAGTGAGTGGGGGATCTATGTACTGAAAGAGGTGGTATCCCGCAAGAAGCAGTTGATGCCCCTACTAGCGGAACTGGTGGAAAAAGTGAGGAAGGAGCTATGATGCGTTCTTGAACAATCAGGAACAGGGGACATTGGTTTTTTCGTTGGAGAAGGGATTATGAGCCTGGAATCCCCGGTTCCCTGCTGGAGGGATGGAGACCTGAAACGGTATGTCTGGGATTTTGAAAGGGGAGAAGCAGGGTTTCTGGTAGATTGCCCCCTTCCTTCTCACTGGGCTTTTGCAGCATGATGTAACGCCATACGTGGATATGGAATGATGCGACATTCTACCTTAAATTGATTGTCAAAAATAAAATGAAAACGGGTATGTCGCCTAATAGATCCGTTTACGCGGAAACCCTGCAAAGCAGGTCTGACGGGGCCTCGGTCTGAGGAACGATGTTGTACAAAGCCATTAGAGTTGTTCAGAAACCGAGGTTTCTGAACAACTTCCGCTTAAAAAACAGCAAAATGCGGAGCATTTTGCAAGACTTGTTCGATAGCCAACCGGGTTATTGAACAAGTCCATTATATGCCGCTGGGGAGATTGTGGATCCTTTGTCAAAATATTTTGATATGCTTAGAAATTCAAATCTTTCAAGAAAGATACTGTATAAGTTTCTTACAAATTATGAAGATTGGAAAGGAAGCACTCATGATGATAAGACCATAGTTCTTACCGCAAGAAAAGCGATTCTTTATTAAAGATGAAAACAATTGGCAAAATTTGTACTACTAATCTTTTCAATAAAATACACAATCTATCGACAAGCTAATTGATTATAATACAACGAATTAGCATAAAATATTATGTGGATATTTATGAAAAGTTTAGTAATATTGATGTATCGGAAGAATATTAGAGCTGTTCAGAAACCTCAGTTTCTGAACAGCTTCCGCTTAAAAAACAGCAAAATGCGGAGCATTTTGCAAGACTTGTTCGATAACCAACCGGGTTATTGAACAAGTCCATTATGCTTTGGCTGATAACTGGAGAAAAACCGGAAGGGTTTTTTCCATCGATGAGATGGCAGGACAATTTCTAACGATGAATGCAATTGAGGATTATTATCATAATAGAGTTGTTCGGAAACCTCAGTTTCTGAACAACTTCCGCTAAAAAACAGCAATTTCGCAGCCCCAAGGTGAGAAATTGCAAGACTTGTTCGATAACCAACCGGGTTATCGAACAAGTCCAATAGATGACAAGAAAATATTCTTTGTGGCTAAATGGGCAAAAAGAAAAATGTCAATCATTGACGATTATGATTTCTCCTTAAAAGAGTTACGAAAGACATCAGAAGATACCATTGGTATATTTCTTTCAATCAACGGTTTTTCTACTACTGTAATAGGAAAAATATATCAAATCATACAATTATATTATATAGATGGTAATGACCTGATGGCTGTACTAGATGGTCGTGTTGATTTTTGGAAGCTTTTTCATGAAAAATTGGAATATATAGCAAAAACAGGAAAAATATTTTTGACTATCAATGATATAATACAAGGGATTGATAATATATTTGTTCGAGAACCTCAAGAATGATATCATAACACAAGATATTCTCCTCGGTATCGTGGGCATGCTCTTTGTCGGTCAGATAAAATCCACCATGCCCACTTTCACGTCAAGCTACGAG
>JAIRLU010000114.1 GCA_031259215.1 Treponema sp.
GTGCAGCCGGAACTGTATTTCAAGACCAATCCTGCGATGGACTGGATTTACGCCCATCATAATCGGCAGCCTCTTTTTATGCTCCCCGTGTGGATTTCTCTAAGCTCGTATATTACTGCGGAGATGGATCCCTATTTTGGGGAAAACGAATACGCCGCCTCGCTGCATGACAATTATACGAATATTCCCTGGGGGGATGTGATAGTCCAAGGGGATGTGCATATTCCTCGGCGGGCATACGTAAGCGCGGGGGTTCCCTTTGGCAGGGCTTCAGGGGTACATTTCTCCGTGGGGATTGGGGATGATTTTTTCGGCAGAACCCGGACGGGCAGCATCATCCTTTCGGAATACCTGGAACGGGTCAATTATGCCCAGCTCTCCTTTTACTCCCCTATTATTCGATATGCCGCGGAAGTCATGCAGTACGAGGTCAACAAGTACCACTATATGCACTATCTGCAAATGCGGCCTCATAAACGGGTCTCCTTGTCCTTTACCGAAGGGGCGATGGTGAATGCCCCTTTGGAACTGCGGTATCTCAATCCCATGATGATATTCCACAGTTACGAGGGGTGGAAAACCTACGACGATTACAATGACAGCCTCAACCCTGAAAGCGTACCGGTTTTGGACAACGAAGGGTCCCGGGTGGGGGCCTTTTTTGGGGTGAAGATCGAATATCTTCCCTGGAAATACCTGCGGCTCTACGGTCTTTTTGCCATGACCCAATTGCAGTTGCCGGGGGAGAAGGCCCGCTGGAAAGCGCTGCTCACCCCGGATGCGATGGCCTTTCAGGGGGGAATCGAGGTTTCCCTGCCGGTTCCCCAGGGATATTGGATTTTCGGGTTTGAGGGGGTATATACCTATCCCTATATGTATCTAAAAGAAGATAAGGGCTGGTCCTATTACAAGGAGATGGTAGAGATGGATGGGATCACGGTCCGCTATTGGACGGGGACGCCTTTTGGGCCGGATTCCATTGCGGGGACTTTATGGGGTACTTACCGGCGGACCCAGAGCACGAAGGGGCCTGATTGGTCTTTGGGGTTTTCTTTGGTGGCTGCGGTTCAAGGGGAAAAGTCCAGCACGGCTATTTTTGATACTGACGCTTATCAGCCTACCCCTGAGCTTATAGATGTGGTCCGTCCACCCACGGGGATTCCGACCTATACCTACACCTTCACGCTGCTGGGAACCTGGTCCCCTTTGGAGTGGCTCCATTTTTCCTTGCAGCCGGGGTATAAAATCGTCAGCAATTATGCCCATAGGGAAGGCCGCATGGAACAGGGCTTTGAGCTTGCCTTCTCTACCCGAATCCAGCCGGTAAGCAAGCTGAAGCAAATCCTCTCCAGGCAGGCTAGATAAACGAATGCACCTTACCGCTCTATAATGGGTTAAGGAGTATATTAAGGAGAATACATGAAGTTCGGAATAGAACGCTGGGAGCCCAGAACAGAACAAAGAGAACTCAGGCCAGAACGCTGGGAGTCCAGAACAGAACAAAAGGATCTCAGGCCAGAACGCTGGGAATCCAGAACAGAACAAAAGGATCTCAGAATAGAACGCTGGGAGTCCAGAACAGAACAAAGGGAGCTCAGAAGAGAACGCTGGGAGCTCAGAACAGAACGCTGGGAGTCCAGAACAGAACAAAGGGAGCTCAGAACAGAACAAAGGGAGCTCAGAATAGAACGCTGGGAGTCCAGAACAGAACGAAGGGAACTCAGAACAGAACACTGGGAGTCCAGAATAGAACAAAGGGACTTCGATGGTGGGGCAGATGCCGACAAAGACCGGAAGGTGGGTTCGTTTCAACCCTACGGCTTTTTAAGCAGTGGTAAAGAAAACAAGAAAGAGGACGCGCCGCCTGCAAACTAAACGCCATGAGAAGTGAGAGAAAAAAGAGAAAAAATGAGAGGGAAGAATAGGAATATTTTTAAAAATTATGTGAAAGGTACTTTGCGGTTTACGGAATTTGCCATTACCAATGCGTGTATTGCCAAATGTTCGTTTTGTGAAATCTGGAAGCAGCAGCCGAAAGTATTTGTCGATAAAGAGAAGGCCCTCACCGCGATTGATCGGCTGGCGGATTTTGGAGTATCCCATCTGACCATTACCGGTGGGGAGCCCTTGTTGCACCCCGAGGTGATTGCCTTTGTTGAACGTGCAAGCCAGCGGAAAATGAATAACGCGGTTCTGAATGCCGCGCCTCAGCTCCTCATGCGGAAGGACATCCTGAAGCGCCTGGAAGATGCAGGATGCGACCTGCTCAGTATCTCCTTTGATTCGGGGGATCCCGTTACGATGGCTGAATCCCGGCAGATTCCTCATATTATGGAAGAAATGGCCAAGGCCATGGACCTGGTACACCAGACCTCCCTCAAAACCATGGCGTCGGTTCTCATCTGGAACGATAACTACCATAAGTTGGAAGAGGTGTGCAACCGGGCGGCCAACATGGGGTTTACCTATATCTCCCTGAATTATCCGACTTTTTCTAAGTCCCAGGTGTACCCCCTGGGAGGGGAAGGGATCAGCCTTTCCCGGGATAAGGTGATGCATGGTTTGACTGAGGCAATCCGCTTAAAGAAGTCAGGGAAACATAGGATCATCAATTCGGTTATTTCCATGCAGAATATCATCAATTACCTGAAAGACCCGGCCTTGGCCCGGTATCCCTGCTATGGGGGGGAGCATGTGCTGTTTGTAGACTGGTTTTTTGACGTGCGGCCCTGTATGCAGCTTCCCCAGGTTCTGGGGAACATCCTGACTATGGAAGCCGGCGCGTTACAGCGGCCTCCCTGTAATGACTGTAATATGAGCTGGTACCGGGATTTCAGTATATTTTTTCACGGCGGGCTGCGGACGATTCCGGTATGGCTTGAAGCCTTTGCAGGGCCGAAGATCATTTTTTAGGCCGTAAGCGGCTTTAATGCCCATAGAGGGCAGTGGTGGTGAGGTATCGAAGCGCCCTTTGCTTTCTGCTCCGCTGCTTTGCCCAGGGCAGATGCATCCAGGGGGTAGGGAAGCAGGCACGAGGATTGCCGAGCGGGTAGATGCGGTTTCACTGGATGAGATAAAATAGGCAGTATGGTTCCAACTCCAAGTAGGGAGATCCGAGACAAAGGCGGGAATGCCAAGTATTGGAAGGCAATGTATAAGGAGGGCACTGTTATGAAGGCAAAAACAATCGTTTTATTCAATCACAAAGGCGGGGTGAGTAAAACTACCACCACTTTTAACCTTGCATGGGCACTTACTACTAAAAGGAAAAAGGTTTTGTTGGTAGATGGGGATCCTCAATGTAATATGACCGGATTATTGCTGGGAGATACTTTTGATGATTATTATGTATCGGAACATACCAGGAATAATAATATAAAAGATGCGGTGAAGGTTGCCTTTGAGGGCAAACCGGCCCCTATTCAGGCGATAGATTGCTACAATCATGAGGCAAATGAAAATTTATTTTTAATTCCAGGCCACATGGATTTATCGGAGTATGATTCGGCGCTGAGTTTAGCGCTTTATAGTAACAATGCTATTTCTACGCTGCAAAATTTACCCGGCGCTTTTTATCAGCTTATTAGGTTGTGTGCTGATAAGTACCATATTGATTATGTCTTTATTGATATGAATCCCGGGTTAAGTGCAATTAATCAAACCTTTTTTATGTCATCAGACGCTTTTATTGTGCCGACAAACCCAGACCCTTTCTCGTTAATGGCGCTGAAAACATTAAAAACCATTCTCCCCCGATGGAAAGCGTGGGTCGAAAGGTCAAGGGAATACTTTACCGATGCTTCTTATCCTTTACCTGATACAGAAATGAAGTTTATCGGTGAGATCATACAACGGTTTAATGTACGAAATAGGAAAGCTGCCACTCCCTATCAAGGTAAAATAGAAGAAATCAAAACCTGCATCGAAACGGAATTCGTTCCTGTCCTGTCGCCAAAAGGAATAACCTATGATATAACTCCTTTAGTAAATAAGGGGTTACTAAAGGATCATTGCCTTGCGGAAATCTCCGAGTTTGGTGCTCTTCTGCAAAAAGCCAATGAACAAAATATTCCGGTTGTAGCATTAACTAAAGACCGAATCGGTGAGACCGGTTCTGTGTTAGAGCAAATGGCAGAAAAACAAAACCGCGTTGCACAATCTTTTAATACTATGGCTGAGGTAATTCTGGAGCTGGTAAAGTGAAACAGGCATTTGATCTGTTTCTATCCGCATTTGACGGTACAAAGACGATTATGGCCATCTATGATTACCTTGCTCACGAAGTTCACGCGCCAATGGACTATTCGGATTTATTGAGGTGGCAATGGATTCAGACTGTGTCAGCTTTGGATAAATTTATCCATGATATTATCCGATCCGGTATGCTGCAAATGTATACTGGACATCGTAATTCCACGAATAAATACCTAACCTTTACGATTGATTTAAAGACCCATTTACAGATAATACAAGACCCCAGTTCCGCGTTAGATATCTTTGAACGGCAAGTCTTGTTAAAAAATGGCTATCAAGCCTTCCAAGATTCAGAAAAAATTAGTGATGCTTTATCGTATATATGGGATGAAAAAAATAAATGGAAAGTTATATCAAACAACATTGGAATGTCTGAAATAGATGTTAAAACCCAACTAAGAAATATCTCAATTCGTCGCAATCAAATGGTTCACGAAAGTGATTATCCCGGGAATTTGATGCAGCGGCAAACCATAGCGAAGGATGATGTTATTGCGGTTGTTGATTTTATAAAAAAAATTGGGATAGTATTTACGAAAATATCAAGGATCCCTCCCATGCCTAAACCCAAGAAACCCATCATTGACGTAAGTCGCCTCAGCCAGATAGACGCCCCACGACAAATACGAGCGTCCCACTATTCCTCCGGTTGGACTTGCCAGGTACGACACCGCGCCAGATGCGGAAACGCCCTATGCCTATGATCCCAACATAGACCCTTCCCTTCAATGGGCGGGAAAAGCCGAAGGCATATCTTTTAGGGTTCCAAAAACTTCAACCCACATACACGAAATCATAAACCCCCACCGGATAATCAAATCCATTCAGACCATACAGGATGACACCGAGGAATTACAGTGCAGCCTCTTTGAATCAGACCTGGAGCGCATGAAAAAGCGTTCGGGCGAAATAGTTTTCTATGAACACAAGGACAAATGGACAAACCGCCAAGCTCGAAGACGCCTTCCGGCGCGATTAATCTTTTCCGTTTTGCCCTCTCCCCCCCGGCAGAATTTCTTAGCAGCATATAACCGAATGCCATTTGGGAGACATT
>JAIRLU010000193.1 GCA_031259215.1 Treponema sp.
GTACTGCCTATAGCAAAAATGTAGGGATCCCCTAAGGCGCTTCTTCTGCAGAGGGACGCTCCAGAAAGGCCCCTCTTGATTCCATGGCGTAAGCGGTCTCCACGGCCATGGTTATCATCCGCTCAGTTACTAAAGGGATAAGCAGGATGAGGGCAGGGATCCCTTTTTTTCCTGCCCGCGCTCGGTAGGCAGCCTCTGCTTCTTCCCACACCTCAAAGAACCGGGGGAGAAAACTGAGCATCAACGAGATTCCCAGACTCACCGGACTGTTCCGTGATACGGTACGGATCGGTTTTCCGGTAGTTTTTTTTATGAAGTTGTACCAGCTGATACGGATTAGGGTTTCGGCTCTGCCCAACGAATCCTTCAATTCCGTCATCGTGGTAACCGAGAAGAGGAGGGCCCCCGCAAAAAAGGAAATCATAATACCCCCTCCGAAGCGGATACCAGCCCAAAACCCCGGGAGATTCAATTCAGGAAGCAAGGAACGGGGAAGGTTGAACTGAAAGGAACGGAGGATAATAACCAAACCTATCATGATCACCAGGGGTTTGATCCCCCGGAACAAGTCCCAGGGCAGGATTTTCACGGAACCAGCCCCAACCACCAAGATACCCGTGGAGAGAAGCATCCCAGGAACCGAGAAAAAAGACCCTAAGGAGATCCCCAGGAGCCCCAGCAGCTTGACCCCAGCCGGTAAGCGGTACAAGAATGTGTTACCCGGTCTATAGGTATAAGGACTTACTCCGTAAGCCATGTACAGTCCCCTACCCGGGTGTAGGTTCTTCGAGGGTCTCGTACACCGTACACCGGATCGAGGCGATCCAGGATTCTTGCAGGTACCCCTGCTTCCCGGATCATCCCTTTGTGGAGGATCACCAGCCGGTCTACCAAGGCCAGGACCTTTTCTAATTCATGGGTGAGGATGACCAAGGTCTTCCCTAGGGTTTTTAAGTGCCGGATGCTTTCCAGCACCTGGACAACCCCCGGCCAATCCAGGTTAGCGAAGGGTTCATCCATGATAACTACCTCACATCCCATGGCGAGAATTCCTGCTACTGCAAGGCGCCGTTTCTCTCCTCCTGAAAGTCGCCGAGGGGGGAAATGCTTTTTCTCCAAAAGCCCGGTAGCGGTCAAGGCTGCATGTACCTGGGTTTTGATTACACTTTTTGGGTATCCCAGGTTTTTAGGGCCAAAAGCGATGTCCTCTTCGAGGGTTTCTCCGATTATCTGAGCGTCTGCATCCTGAAAGACCATGCCCACTTCCCGCCGCAGGGTATCCATGGTCTTATGCAAGGGAAGCCCTCGGAACCGGATCTCCCCTTCGGTGGGTTCTACCAGCCCCAGAAGCATCCGCATCAGCAAGGTTTTACCGGATCCATTGGATCCGGTAATGAGCAGACATTCCCCTTCAAAAATGCTCAGGCTGAGTTCTAATATCCCCGGATTCCCATTAGGGAAAACTTTGGAGAGCTTATGAACGGAAAAAAGTTCCTCAGCCATCCAGATGATCCGCCACGGACCGGCGTAACCGTGAGGCGATGAGTACGGCACCTATTCCCTTGATCCCATCCCCTATGATGAAAGGCAGAAAACCCTTAGCCACTGCCCCGGGCCAGGTGTCATCAATGACCAGTTTGAGTTGTATCACTCCCGGTATATACTGCAGTAACATGCCCACCACGGTTGCCACGATTATCCGCCATAAGGGACAGGGCCGATCTGCTTGAGGAGTACCCACGATGAACCCTGCCACCATAGCCATGAGGAGATATCCAAAGAGGAAGCCGCCGGTTGGGCCTAAGAAATGGACGAATCCGCCGCTTGCTCCTGCAAATACCGGTACCCCCATAGCACCGGCGAGCAGGTAGAGTCCTACGCCGGTACTACCCCCCAAAGGGCCTAAAACCAGCCCGGTAAGGAGGGCAAAGAGGTTCTGGAGGACGATAGGTACCGGTGATAAGGGGAGGGGAATCGAAATAAAGGTTCCTGCCGCAGTTAAAGCCCCGAAAAGCGCGCTCAAGGTAAGCTTGACTATGGTCTTATGCCGTGTTGAAAAGGTACCCCCTGGTTCCAGGGTGTAATCTTTTTGTGATCTGTTAGCCATATACAAGGAAGCTTACCGAAAGCTTAACAAAATGTCAATTGAGCAGGGGAACTAAACGTCCGATTCAGACAGAGATGGGGTGGGTGGTATGCAATCCCTATTATTGACGATATACCCCTTCCATAGTTACAATAAAAAAGGTATAAGAAGGGGTTTTAAAATTTGATCTCTTGAAACCGCCTCATGAAAGTAGACAATTAAGAAAAAACTGGTGTTTATCTTTAATCTGCATATCGAGTATTCCTCAAATATCCGTTATGATGCTCCTTCGTAGACCCTTGCAAGGGGTAGCCTGGTGCAGGCAGCTAGTTTTTTCAAAAGCAATACCGGTCCCCCTTGGGGGACTTGGAGAAGGAGAATGGGCATGGATTCATACATGGGCAAGACGATTATCGCATGGCTTACCTATAAAAAAGATTATTACGGTGAAACTAATAAGGTGTGTTATATTTATCCCCGGTACATTAAACACCTGGGCGGAGTCTATGAAGCGCTTCACGAGGAAGATGAACGGATCGATGTCCGTATTACCCAAGACGGGGTATTCGCGGAACAGGTAGTCGAAGAATACGGGCATCTGGTAAACGTTAAATGTAATCTCGAGCCTGCCCGAAGGTATGAAGATGATCATTACAAGTCAATCCGATACAATCCCGCCTTTATGGATTCAGAAATAGAAATAAGCCGATTTAAAGAAAAAGGGCTCATGCAGATTGTAGAAACCTCAAAAGCGCTTATAGCCATTACCAAAGACCGGTTTATCATATCGGATACCCAGCTCTATACCAATGAAGTACTCATCGGAACAGGAGGCGCCTATTATGGCCCCTTTGATGCGGAATATGAAGCTCAAGAACAAAAGCTTATGCTCTTTGGGAAGAAAGAATCCAACTATAGGATCCAATCCTATGAGGCCCTTGCTATTACGCAGTTAATCAGTATACAAATTGCAAATGAAGAAGGGATGGTCTCCCTCGCGTTTATCCCCCGGGATTCCTTGGCAAGCATAGCGATCCTTACCCATGACATAGACTGGATAAGCGACGATACCTTAATAGACGGTTTGGGTGCAGCCCTCAAGGTGGTTTCTACCGCAGCATACGGGTATACGAAGACGCAGATTCGGCAGATAAAGAACACTATCACTGAATCGTTACGCCTCTCCAACGATATAGAACTCACCGAAGACCGGCTTGAACGGCTCACCAGTATGCTGGACCGGGTCCTCTTCCAGGAGGAGATAAAACAAACGATTCTTGCCCATATTTTTGATGATAAAGAGGCTTTCGATCAGTTGGTTACCTTGTTTTGTGAAGAATACATTGACATGATCGAAGAAAAAAGCCGGGATTTTATCCTCGTCCGGGAACGGAAAGAGCGCTTACTCGCAGACGTGGCGATCCAGGAGAAGCGGCTTGCGGAATTGAAAGGCGATGAAGATGTACTTACCAAGGAAGCCCAGGCCAAGCACCATGAAACCATGCAGCAACTGGAGAACGAAGAAAAGACCCTGCGAACCGCCCTGGAACAATTACAGAGCGAACACCAGTACCTCCAGCAGTACGTGGGAACTGCCCGGGATCTAGCGGAACTCACGAAACAGAAAGGGATCCTGGATGTTGAGATTGCCCGTATCCAAGCTGAATATGATCAGTATAAAAGTGAACAAACCCGTCTTGAAACCCAGCTTAATCACACTTTGGCCCATTTCAAGGATCAGGTGCACCTTATTGCCCGGGTCATTGACAGTAAACTCCTCACCCAGGTACTGCAGGCCGTGGGAGAGGAAAAACCCGAAGCTGAAACCATTGTTCCTTTTGAGCCCCGCTTATTGTTTAAACCTCGGTCTAAGGTGGAGCTATCCGGGGAGCGGATCCTCAAGCGCATTTATGAATACCTCCAAGGGGCGAACCGGGATCTCAGCCTCAACGATACGGCCAATTACCTCATCTGTATCATGCAGGGCTTTATTACCACCTTTGCCGGGGAACCGGGGACCGGTAAAACCTCCCTCTGTACCATCCTGGCGAAATCCCTGGGCCTTGCCCGCTCTGATGCGCATAGCCGTTTTGTGGATATATCCGTGGAACGAGGCTGGACCAGCCACAAAGACTTCATCGGCTATTACAATCCCCTCACCAAGATGATGGAAAAAAGCAATAACCGGGTCTTCGACGCTCTGGAACGGCTCCATTATGAGCATGAACACGGCGCCGACGCCCCCTTTTTTATCCTCCTGGACGAGGCTAACCTCAGTCCCTTGGAGCACTATTGGGCGGCCTTCCTCAGGCTCTGCGACGAGGATTCGACCTATAGCCGTTCCCTGAGCCTAGGGGGAAAGCACCATTGGAGCATACCCCGGCATCTGCGCTTCCTGGCCACGGTGAATTTCGATCATACTACGGAAGATCTGTCTCCTCGGTTTCTGGATCGGAGTTGGATTATCACCTTGGATCCGAATACTATGGGAGGTGAAGTGGCCAACCTGGAGATATCGAACCAGGAAACCATCATGCCCTTCTCTGCCCTCAACGCCGCATTCCTGCCCCGGGGAGATGCAGGTATTGGGGACGAAGGGATTAGCAACAAATGGACCAAGATCCAGAGTATGTTCAAGCTGCATAAACTGCCCGTCATGCCCCGGAATCTGAAAATGGTCCACACCTATTGTGCTATTGCGTGCAAGTATATGGATACCCAGACCTCGGAAAACCGGTTCGCCCCCTTGGATTATGCGGTATCCCAAAAGATCCTGCCTATCATAAACGGCACCGGGGAGCGGTATCATAACCTCTTAAAAGGGCTGAAAGAAGAATGTAAGAGTATGCCCTTGTGCCACCAGCATATTACCCGGATCCTCAAGGCTGCAGATGAGAATATGGGATTTTATCAGTTCTTTGCCAAGTAAGGGGGCCTTTCATGGAATGTCGGCTTCGCTTACGGTTGCAGCAGCGAGAAAATAGAGCACGAAAACTGGGAGGGGTGAAAGATACCGGCAGCATAGACTCTGCCGGGGACATACCCCTGTATCCCCTGTCCCTTAGCTCCCATCGGGAGGTGACCGACACCGTAAGCCTTCTTGCAGAAGGGCTCTATACCTGCACCGCTATCTTCACTGAGGTGGATCGCCCTATAAGGGAGATGGAACTGTTTCTTAATGAAGAATCCATCGGCTATGGCGGGCCCGTGCCGTATCTATCCCAGGGGGAACAGATGGGGGATGTCCTTTTTAGGAAGGAGTTTCTGAACGAGGGGA
Organism: Treponema sp.; assembly: GCA_031259215.1. GTDB lineage: Bacteria > Spirochaetota > Spirochaetia > Treponematales > Breznakiellaceae > JAIRLU01. The sequence continues at coordinate 5,364 of JAIRLU010000193.1, forward strand.
TGATCGGCGATTGGGAAGACCGCAAAGAAGGCAGACCCTTCCTGCTCCACTACGATCTGGTCCAGTTTGCCCTCAAGGTGCAGGACGATGAGTACTTCCGGGTATACACCAGTGATTATGTGCTCTGTTTAAGCAAACGTGGGGCTAACGCGGAAAACATTGAAGATATTATCACCTATCTCGCGGAATTTAACGATGATACCATCGGTACCTGGATGTTTTCACCCAAGTCCGGCCTGGATCCGGAGCGTCTTATCACAGAAAGCACGGAATCAGGGCAGCGCAAGGCCGCGTATAAATCCTTAAGCGCCTATATTCAACTACTGACATCCATACACTCCTGTTATAAGGAAAACTACCCGGCCTTCAAAAGCGGGGCGAAACACCGGATTGTCAAACATGATTCCTTGCAATCCTATGACCACGTTAAAAGCATCAGCCGCCGGAGCCTGCAATGGCTGTACCAAAACCCGGGGGAACTGGCGGCCACGGAAATCCCCACAGCCATACAGATCCAAGGGAGGCATTATCTACCCTATCGGATGCACATTGAAAAAACTACCAAGAGCTTTGATATCTATGAGAACCGGGTAGTGGCGGGGTTTCTCCTTTTGGTTTGCAACAACGTCAAACAGGTGGAAGAAAAAGTACGCTGCAAACTCGCCGAGGAATACCAGGTCCTCCATAAGCTGCAATGGCTTGAACGGGAAGGATTCCGGGCGCCGATTATCGGGATTAAACAGCTCCAGGCTGAACGGAACCAGGTCCTCCTCAACAATCTCCACGAGCTGCTTGTAAACTTAGCGGGACAATACGCCAAGTACCGGGATATTCTGCCGTGTTCAGACACCCCCCTTTTGGGGATTCCCAAAAAAACCAAGGTTTTTCAGGAAGTCAAGCCTTACCGGCAGGTATTTGAACAGATCCTTACGTGGTATCATTTTGGGGAATTCACCCCGATGAAAGAAACCCTGATAGGCAACGCCAAGACCCTGGACAAGCTCTTTGAGTATTACTGTTTATGCCGACTCCTGGTGCTGCTTAAAGACGCGGGGTTTACCGGAACCGGGGAGGTTTCCCGTTCCTTTACCTATCATTCCCAGGAACACCGTACCAGGGAACTGGCCAATACCTACCTGTTGCGGCGGGGCGGACTGCTGCTTACCCTGTATTATCAGCCGGTAATCAGTGCGGATCGCTTTGAGAATGATATAGGCCTGTACCGAACTACCACGACAGATGGTTTTTATACCCCGGATTTTATGGTGAAACTCCAAAGCGATAGAACCTCCCATGCCTGTTATCTGATTTTTGACGCCAAGTATTCTTCCCGTTGGAGCATCAAACAGTATTATATGGATCGGGAAATTATCAAATACGGGTGCCAGCTTTCCGACCGGGAAGGGGGTCAGTCCATCAAGATGGTATGGCTGTTGCAGGGCCGGATCGATGATACTGCACCCATCGAGCGGTACCATAGTTCCCCCTTAGCCCAGCAGTATAAGCCGGCCATATCCTATGGGATTATCAAGATAAATACCAAGACCGACACCCTGGAGCATTTGTGGAAGGAACTATACCC
>JAIRLU010000203.1 GCA_031259215.1 Treponema sp.
GCCCAATGGCGGTTCCCGACGGCCCGCAGTATCGGTTCCTCCCGGGAACAACGGGGACCTCTATTTTCACAGCGAAGGTAAAAGCGGCAGCAGGAGCGGGAATCCGGTATCAGGGTGTACTCCTGCTGATTTTCTACCGGGAAATCCTGCGGGATTTCCCGACGTTCCGAAGGGCGCTTTACTGGAACTGAGGCAAGGAGCAGCCGGGTATAAGGATGTACCGCGGCCTGTAGCGGACAGGGGTCCAGATCAAAACGCTCCATGAGTTTCCCTCCATACATGATGGCCACCCCGTCGCATACATAGGGGACGCAGTACAGATCGTGGGTGATAAAGAGATAGGCCAGGCCGTACTTTTTCCGCAGGGTATTGAGGAGGGTCAGGATCTGCTTCCGCAGGGAATAGTCCAGACTGGAAACCGGTTCGTCGCATACCACCAATTTAGGGCGGACTACCAGGGCCCGGGCAATGTTGGCCCGCTGCCGCTGCCCTCCGCTGATCTCATGACTCATCCGGTCAGCAAAGGACCGGTCAAGGCCGACCTGTTCCAGCATATCATATACCCGGGGGAGGCTCTCCCGGGCCCGGATACCTTCGTTATTCATCACCATTTCTCCGATACTCTGTCCGATGGTATAGGCAGGATCGAATACCTCGGCGCTGTTCTGAAAGATCATCTGGATATGACGCCGGTAGGGGCGCATAGCCTTGAGGGAAAGGGATGCAATTTCCGTGCCCCGGTAGAGTACCTGCCCCTCGCTGGGAACCTCAAGCCCCGCTATCATGCGACCCAGGGTACTCTTCCCACTGCCGCTTTCCCCTATCAAGCCCAGGGAACTCCCCCAGGGTATTCCCAAGGACACATCGTATACTGCCGAAACTCGGGGCCGGCAGGATGAAAAAAAACCGGGGTTGACAAACCACTTGCGAATATTTTTTGTTTCGACCAGGTATTCCACGCTCCCTCCTTCCTTGAGTTTTCCCGGGGACCTCCCCTTAGAGGGCCGCATCCAGCAGTTCCCGGGTATAGGGGTGCCGGGGTCGGGTGAAGATAGCCTCCACCTCCCCCTTTTCTACGATTTTACCGTTCCGCATAATATACACCTCGTCCGCCAGTTCCGCCACAACCCCAAAATCGTGGGTAATCATCAGAATACCGATTTCCCCGGTTTTTCGCATCCGATCAAGCAGCCGCAGGATCTGAGCCTGGACCGTTACATCTAGGGCGGTGGTGGGCTCGTCGGCGATGAGCAGCGGGGGGCGGCGTATGGCGGCCATGGCGATCATCACCCGCTGACACATCCCGCCGCTTAACATGAAGGGATATTTCCCCAGGAGTTCCTCAGGCTGGGGCAGCCGCAGTTCCCTGAGTTGGGTGACGGCCCGTTCCCGGGCCTGTTTCTTTGATACCCCTTGGAGTTTTACCAAGGCTTCCGTAAGCTGATACCCTATGGTCAAGAGCGGGTTCAGGGAGTCTATGGGGTCCTGAAAAATAAATCCCGCGTGACAGGCAATATAGGGGCGCTTCTCTTTCTTCGGCATGGATAACACATTCCTCCCGGCAAGTAGAATCCGGCCGCCCTTGATGACGGCGTTCTTCGCCGCTACCCCCATGACCGCCAGAGCGGTGGCGGATTTGCCGCTCCCGCTCTCCCCTACCAGCATGGCGATCTTTCCCCTCCGCACGGTTATATCCACATCATCCACCGCATGGATATCCCCTCCGGGCATGGAAAAATCCAGGGACAAGCCCCGAATCTCCAGGACCGAATCAGGGGAACGCGCCGCTTCCCCTTCGATGGGGTACCTCAATGCTCCATCCCTATTTACGGAGGGCATTTTTCAATCCCTCCCCAAAGAGATTAAAGCCCAGGACCGTAACAATGATCAGGAGGCCGGGGTACAGGATCAACTGCGGCTTGGTTTGTAGAAACTCCCGACCATCGCTCAACATGACCCCCCATTCCGGAGTCGGTGGCTGTTCCCCCAGGCCAATGAAAGAATAGGATGCAATGGCGAGGATGATGGAGCCGATTTCCAAGGCGGCCATAACGATAAGCGCGGGGGCGATGTTCCGTAAAAGGTGGCGGAAGATCATCTGGCGATGGGTACACCCGGCGGCTTTGGCGGCCAGCATAAACCCCTGTTCCTTCATCTGCATGGTCATGGTGCGGATGAGCCGGGCATAGGGGGTCCACCACACCATCCCCATGGCCAAGACCAAATTCCTAATACTGGGGCCCAGGGCACCCACCACAGCCAGGGCCAGCAAAAAGGAAGGGATCGCCAGGCCGATATCCACCACCCGCATGATAAAAGTGTCTATCTGCCCCCCGGCATACCCGGCCAGGAGGCCCGCAGGGATGCTGATCCCCATCATCACCGCCAGAACGCTGAGACTGTAGAGCAGAGAGAACCGGGCCCCCCAGATCAGGCGGGAGGCGATACAACGCCCCAGGTTATCGGCGCCCAGCCAGTAGGCCCTTCCAGGTTTCTGAAAGCGGACAGACATATCCACCGCCAGGGGATCGTGCGGGGCGATCAGGGGCGCCCCCAGGGCCGTGAGGAGGATGAAGAGGATGATGACCAAGCCCAGAAGGGCGCTCTTCTGGGCCAGAAGGCGGTGAATAAAAGAAGCGTTTTTTTTAAGGGATACCGGAACGACCGGATCCCCGGCGGCTAAATTCATGGGATCCCCTCTCCCTACCGGAGTTTAAGCCGCGGATCGACCGCGCCGCAGATAAGGTCCACCAAAAGGTTGATACACACCACCAAAAACGCCATAAAGAGGACATAGCCCTGGACCACAGGAAAATTCTTGGTCTTTATTGATTCGAGGGCGTATTTTCCCAGCCCGTTCCAGGAGAATATGGATTCCATAATTGAGGACCCCGAAAGCAAGCCGCCGAAGGCCATGCCAAGTTTGCTCAGCACCGGCAGCAGGGCATTTTTGAGAGCGTGTTTTGTTATCACCTGGGGTTCCCGAAGCCCCTTTGCCCTAGCGGCGCGGACGTATCCCTTGGAGAGGATCTCCTCCATATTGGTACGAACCAACTGCACATAGATCCCCCCCATACATACCGCCGTGGTAAGGGCCGGCAACAGAGGATAAGTGGTCTTACTTCCCCCGATGACCGAGACGATCCCCAGCCGGGCCCCGAGGATATACAGCAAGAGCAGGGCAAGCCAAAACTGAGGCATGGAGGCACTCATGATACAGTAAGCCCGGGTCAGCCGGTCTATCCAGGTATCCCGAAAGACCGCCGATGCTAGGCCCAGGGGCAGGGAAATAAGCACGAGCAGAAGCAGGGACAGCAGGGCGAGTTCCAGGGTTTTGGGAAAAAGCAGGGCAATCTCCACCACCACCGGCCTATCGGTCCAGAAGGAGGTCCCCAAATTTCCCCGGAGGGCATTCCCAAGCCACTGGCCGTATTGCACGACCAGGGGCTTATCCAGGCCCATTTCGATACGAACCCCTTCTATCTGTTCAAAGGTCGGATGCTCGTAGCGCCGTTCCGCCAGGATCCGAGCGGCGTCGCCTGAGGACATACTCCCGAGGACGAAGGTCAGCATGGACACCACCAGAAACACCGGGATGAGGGTGAAAAGCCGTTTAACCGCATATTTGAACATGATCCTGCCTCCAAATAGGTGCGACAATCCCGCTACCTATAAGCGATGATCCGGAATCTTTTCCCTTGATATCCGTACTTCCAGAAATCCAGGTGCAGGGGGGAGTTTCGGAACCGGTCCGGTGTTACCTCCACCCGAGAGTATCCGGCTTTTTGCAGCAGTTCCAGATCCCGTTCAGGCCGTTGGTACTGGATCATGGGAAGTTCCTCAAAGCCGTTCCCGTTGGTGTGATGCTGCCGGGCAAGGACTTTCCCGCCTTCGGTAAAGAATTTGACGATAGTGGATATGCCCTTACCCAGACGGTACTTAAGGGATGAATGATCATACCGGTAATTGCCGTCATAGATCACCACCTTGCCCCCTTCCCGAAGCAGTTCTTTCCAGCGACTAAAGGCATGCTCCGGGTCGTAAAGGGTCCAGACCACGTCCCGGGAGACAATCGCATCGAGGCTGCCGGGCTCGAACCGGTCAAGTTTCACCGCGTCCCCCAGACCGATGCGGGGATCAAAGCCCGCGGCGGCGATATTCTTCCGGGCCCGCTCCACCATCCCCTCGGCACCGTCCAGGGATTGTACGGTATACCCCAATCCGAGAAGCAGGACCGAAAAAAATCCGGGGCCGCAGCCCACATCCAATACTTCGTGGCAATCCGGGCCAAGGACGGATCGAAGTTCCTCCTGCCAGTGATCGACATCCCTCCGACGGCCTAGTTG
>JAIRLU010000245.1 GCA_031259215.1 Treponema sp.
CACGGGATTTTCATTCTTGTCAAGAGGAACACGTCAGATTTCAAGAAGATACCCAGTAGCGCTGAGGCCTTTTTCCTGCATCGAACCGTAAATGGTACAGTACTGATGAAGCACTGCGGTGTAAGGCCGAGCTTTTTTCCAAAAATAGGTTTTCCTGGTATGGGTAAACGGGCTATGCTATGGCCTCCTGCATACTCCTCTAAACAAGTATACCTACCCCGCGGGGGTCAATGGATGGAGTAAGCCGGGCTTCAAAATCAAATACGGGGAAGGCTTTCGAGAGAACGGATACAACAAGACCGTTACCGGTACCTATTTGTTTGTACCTGGGGCCTGACTTTTTGGGACAACTCCCGCTGTTCCTCCTTGTGGCAGGACGATTTTAATTTGGGGAATCGACACCTTTACCGGTTTGCCTTTGACTTCAACCGGCGCGTCTTCTTGGCTACCAGACCCTCGGGCAAGGTCCGGTACATTGCCGATGAAGCAGTACGGCTTTTTAGGCTTACCTTTTCAATAGGGTTGTTCAGAAACCTCAGTTTCTGAACAACTTCCGCTTAAAAAACAGCAAAATGCGGAGCATTTTGCAAGACTTCTTCGATAACCAACCGGGTTATTGAACAAGTCCAATGATGGGTTCCCCGGGGTAACAAAGGCAGTTGTTTTTACAGAGCAAAGGGTAAAACTGCCTTACATACTCGGGAAACGATTAATCAGGGAACGCAATGGGTACATTGAAACCTGATACATTTAGAATTATGGGAGCAAAAAATGAATTTTGCGGCAATTAAAAAGGCAGCAGAAGCTTACGAAGCGGATATGACTACGTTTCTGCGGGACTTGGTACGGCTTCCTGGTGAAAGCTGCGGTGAAAAAGAAACTGCAGCTCGGATCGTGGAAGAGATGAAAAAGCTTGCTTTTGATGAAGCGGGTATCGATAAGATGGGCAATGTTGTCGGGTACATGGGTACCGGTAAAAGGCTCATCGCCTTTGATGGACACATCGACACCGTGGGTGTAGGAAACCGAGACAATTGGAAGTTCGATCCCTTTCAAGGCTATGAAACCGCAGAAGAAATCGGCGGCCGGGGAACCTCAGATCAACTGGGAGGACCCGTAGCAGCGGTGTACGGGGCCAAGATCATGAAAGACCTGGGACTTTTGAATGATCAGTACCGGGTGCTGGTTACCGGTACGGTCCAGGAAGAAGATTGCGATGGATTATGCTGGGAGTATCTTATTAAAGAAGAAAAAATCCTCCCTGAGTTCGTGGTGATTACCGAACCGACCAACGGTAACATTTACCGGGGACACCGGGGGCGCATGGAGATCCGGGTTGAAGTACAGGGTGTTTCCTGTCACGGGTCAGCCCCTGAACGGGGCGATAATGCGATCTACAAAATGGGGGAAATCATCGGTGAAGTAAAGGCCCTTAATGAGCGGCTCAAAGATGACCCCTTCCTTGGCAAGGGAACCTTGGCGGTCTCTCAGATTTACTTCAGTTCCCCTTCCCGGTGCGCGGTGGCGGATATGTGTGCCATTTCGATTGATCGGAGACTCACCCAAGGGGAAACCTATATCTCCGCGCTGGATGAGATTAAAGCCCTCCCTGCGGTAAAACAATACGGTGCGGCGGTAACCATGTACCAATACGACCGTCCCAGCTACACCGGTGTGGTCTACCCCATAGACTGTTATTTCCCCACCTGGGTTATTCCCGAAGATGCACCGGTAACGCAAGCAATGGTACAGGCTTACGAGGGTATGTACGGTAAACCCAAGGTGGACAAGTGGACCTTCTCCACCAATGGGGTGTCCATCATGGGACGGAACGGGATTCCTTGCATCGGTTTTGGACCTGGTAAGGAAGAGGAAGCCCACGCCCCCAATGAAAAGACCTGGAAAGCGGATCTGGTCCGTTGTGCCGCGGTGTATGCGGCGCTTCCTTCGATCTATGTCGCCGGTAATTAGCGGGGGTTTCAAAAAAGTAACCTACAGGAATCCTACCGCAAAGGATAGGGTTCTGCTTTAAGGAGAGAGCATAATGACGTATATTAAGCAGTTCACCAGTAAACTGGACAAGCTCAATTTCAGGAATATGTACCAAAGGGATTTTTTCCTCACCTGGGAGAAAACCTTTGATGAGATTATCGCGACCTATACCGTGGCGGATGCGCTGCGGGCGCTTCGGGAAGGCAATGTTTCGACGAAAATTTTCGATAGCGGTCTGGGTATTTCCCTGTTCCGGGATAATTCGACCCGTACCCGGTTTAGCTTTGGTTCGGCCTGTAATCTTTTAGGTCTCGAAGTCCAGGATCTGGACGAGGGAAAATCCCAAATCGCCCACGGTGAAACCGTACGGGAAACGGCGAACATGATTTCCTTTATGGCGGATGTTATCGGCATCCGGGACGATATGTATATCGGTAAGGGAAACGCCTATATGCGGGAAGTCGCCAAAGCAGTGCGGGAGGGCCACCTTGAGGGTGTTCTTGAACAGCGTCCGACCCTGGTTAATCTGCAGTGCGATATCGATCATCCCACCCAAATTATGGCGGATATGAACCACATTATCCATCATTTCGGCGGGATTGAAAACCTTAAAGGCAAAAAAGTCGCCATGACTTGGGCCTATTCACCCTCTTATGGCAAGCCGCTTTCGGTTCCCCAGGGGGTTATTGGGTTAATGACCCGTTTTGGCATGGACGTATCCCTGGCCCACCCCAAAGGCTATGAGGTGATGCCGGAAATAGAACAGGTGGCCCTGAAGAACGCCGCAGCCAGCGGCGGTACTTTTACTACCTCGAATTCTATGGAAGCTGCCTTCAAAGATGCGGACATGGTGTATCCGAAAAGCTGGGCCCCCTTTGCCGCGATGGAGAAGCGGACAACATTATACGGCGATGGCGACCTTGAAGGGATAAAGGCCCTGGAAAAAGAACTGCTCGCAGAAAACGCCCGTCATAAGGACTGGGAATGTACGGAACAGATGATGCAGGCGACCCGGGATGGGAAGGCCTTGTATCTGCACTGTCTTCCTGCGGATATTTCCGGGGTCAGTTGCAAGGAAGGAGAAGTGGCTGCTTCGGTGTTTGACCGTTACCGGGTGCCCCTCTATAAGCAGGCAAGCCATAAGCCCTACATCATTGCGGCAATGATCTTTTTAAGCAAAATCAAGTATCCCCAGCAGTTGTTGGAGGAACTTGCCACTCGGAATAGGCCGCGCTTTTTGGGATTCTAAGGAACCGAACCTACCCGAACGGTAAGGGTTGAAGCACCTGGGGAGAGGGGAGACTGCTATTTTCTGTGAAGTCTCTGCTTCACCCCACCAGTGCTTCCCATTAATAGGATAACGGTAAAGGAGTAAAGGGTAAAATATGAAAAAAAGAGTGGTCATCGCCCTTGGCGGTAACGCGCTGGGGGAAACCTTAAAAGAACAAATGATAGCGGTCCAGGGGACAGCCAAGGTATTGGTGGATCTGGTTGAAGGGGGGTATGACGTGGTGGTAGTCCACGGCAATGGGCCTCAAGTGGGCATGATTAACACTGCCTTTGAAACGGCATCGAAAGTCGATCCCCACTTTCCCCTGCTGCCCATGAGCGTGTGTGTTGCCCTGAGTCAAGGATACATTGGGTATGATCTGCAAAATGTGCTGCGAAAAGAATTGGATGCCCGGCATCTGAAGGTTCCAGTAGCCACGATCATCACCCAGGTCGTGGTTGACCCTGAAGATAAGGCTTTTGCACAGCCCACTAAACCAATTGGGGGGTTTATGACTAAGGAGGAAGCAGCGACCCTGGCAGCTAAGGGTGTACCGGTGATGGAAGATGCCGGTCGAGGCTGGCGCAGGGTAGTGGCTTCTCCGAAACCGGTAACCATCCTTGAGGGAGAGACCATCCAAGCCCTCCTTGAGGCAGGGCAGGTTCCCATTGCAGGAGGAGGCGGAGGGATTCCCGTAGCGCTCAAGGATGGTCAATACCGGGGCATGAACGCCGTAGTAGACAAAGACTTCGCTTCAGCTAAACTTGCGGAAATAATCGGCGCCGATATGCTCATCATACTCACGGCAGTTGAAAAAGTGGCTATTAATTTTGGCAAACCGAATCAGCAATGGCTGGATAGGCTCACTTTGGCCGAAGCGGAACGGTTCATCGCCGAGGGTCAGTTTGCCAAAGGCTCCATGCTGCCCAAGGTTGAGGCGGCGGCTGCCTTTGTTCGGGCAAACCCTCAGCATACTGCGCTCATTACGATGCTGTCCAAGGCAAAAGAAGGCATCGAAGGTAAAACCGGTACGGTGATTAGCCGGTAATAGATTCCTCCCGTCCAAGGTGAGGATATAGAAGGAGGTATGGTATGGGGAAAAATACCGGAGCAACAGTGGATGATCGAAGGTTAATTTATCAGCTTGAAGGACGGCCTCGTTTGGCGGTGGCCCTCCCCTTGGGCTTACAACATGTCTTATCTATGTTTATCGGGAATTTGGCGCCGATCCTGGTCTTGGCAGGAATTGCCAGTAACGCTACAGGGGAACCGATTGTAAGTCCTGCACAGCGGATGCTCATGGTTCAATGCTGTATGTTCGCCTCAGGGATGACGACCTTGATTCAACTGTACCCCTTAAAAGTGGGTAAACAGTATCAAATCGGTGCGGGCCTGCCCATTGTCATGGGTACGGCATTTGCCTTTGTGCCTACCATGCGTACCTTAGGTGCGGCATACGGTATCAATGCCATCTTAGGGGCTATCATGATAGGCAGCTTCGTGGAGCTCATCATGGGCTTGTTCATCAAACCCCTGAAGAAGTTCTTCCCGCCCTTGGTTATCGGAGCGGTGCTTATCACCATTGGCTTACATTTGCTGCCTGTGGGGGTCCAGTATTTTGCAGGAGGCGCGGGCCCGGAAGCCAACGCGGGAATTGCCGTAAACTTAGCCGCTCAGGGGAAAGAAGTTCCCGTCAGCGTTGCCCTTCTAGCCTTGCAATACGCTTCATGGCAGAACCTCTTCATAGGGGGTACGGTATTTCTGGTGATCCTCTGTCTGCAGCGCTTTGCCAAAGGTATGGTTAAGATATCCGCTATCCTCATCGGTATTGTGGTGGGCTATCTCGTGGCTATCATCCTGGGACAAGTTAATTTTAAAGCGGTTATGGATGCCCGGTTTATTGCGGTTCCCATCCCCTTCGCTATCCGGCCTGAATTCAGGCTGGAAGCCATCCTGGGCATGGCGGCAATCTACGTGGTGTCGGGACTGGAGACCATGGGTAACATCAATGGTATTACCGTAGCTGGTTTTGACCGGGAAGCGACTATCAAAGAAACCTCTGGCGCGGTCATGGCAGATGCTGCAGGTTCTCTGTTTGCCGCAGCCTTTAATACCCTGCCCAATACCGCTTTCGGCCAAAATGCAGGAATCGTGGCCATGACCAAAGTGGTGAACAAATGGTGTATTGCTACCGGCGCCTTCGTATTGATAGTTGCCGGATTCTGTCCGAAAATAGGAGCGGTCTTTTCCGTTATGCCTTCCAGCGTTTTGGGAGGCGCGGTGATCACGGTATTTGCGATGATCATGCTGAACGGAATCAAACTGCTCTCCAAGGCGGGATTTTCTGATAGAAACCTGCTCATTCTGGCGATTACCTTTGGGGTTGGTTTAGCCGTCGGTGATAACAAGCTCTTGGTGGACCACCTGCCCAAGGGATTACAGTACATTTTTAGGGATACTACCGTGGCGGTGTGTGTGATTTCGGTGGCGGCCAATCTGATTTTCCCTCCTTCGGATATGGAGAAAGCGCTCTTGCAGCAGGCGCAAAAAAATGCGGCAGTGGAGGATGTACGTTAATAAGGTTCGAGCCGGGACATCCCGGCCAAGAATCAGTACCAAGGAGCAGGTTAGACCAGCATCATTAGGATGAAAATATACCATAGAGAGAGGTGTATCATGAGTGAAATAATGCGTCCCCTCGCATTTTCGGATCTTGTCCGTTGGATTCAAACGGAAGCAAAGAACAGTAATTCGGTGTTTGGGATACGGAAGGAGCGATTCTACCGGAACTCAAGCGGTGCAGGAATAACCCTGTTTGGGACGAGGATCGCTTCGCCCCTGGGCCCTGCCGCAGGACCCCATGCCCAGCTTACCCAAAACATCCTGGCAGCATACCTTGCAGGAAGCCGGTTCATCGAGCTTAAGACCGTGCAGACCATGGACGGGGAGGAATTGCGGAAATGCGTGGCCCGCCCCTGCATCAATGCTATGGATGAGGGATACAATGTGGAATGGTCCACCGAGCTTACGGTGCAGCAGGCCTTTGAAGAGTATGTCAAGGCATGGTTTTTAGTGCATGTCTTGGCTAAGGAGTTCGCCTTAGAGGACCCGTGCCGGGTTATCTTTAACATGAGCGTGGGCTACAGCCTGGAAGGTATTCAGTCCCCCAAGATCGATAAGTATATCGAAGGGATGCGGAACGCCTATGGTTCCCCTATCTGGAATACCTGTTATGACTACCTTAAGGCGAACATCCCTTCCTTCAAAGGGTTCACCCAAAAGGATTTAGACGCCATACCCAGCAGCATTTCTTCCAGTATTACCTTATCCACCCTCCACGGCTGTCCCAAAGAAGAGATTGAAAGGATCGCCCACTATCTGCTGGTAACGAAGGGGATGCATACGTACATTAAATGCAACCCAACCTTGCTTGGGTATGAAACCGCCCGCCGCCTCTTGGACGATATGGGGTATGGGTATATTTCCTTTGACGATCACCACTTCAAGAACGATCTTCAGTTTAGTGATGCCGTGGCGATGCTCCGGCGCTTGCAGGTTCAGGCGCAGGAGAAAAATTTGGCCTTGGGGGTAAAGATTACCAACACCTTCCCGGTAGCCATTACCAAGCAAGAACTCCCCGGCGAGGAAATGTATATGTCCGGACGTTCTCTGTTTCCCCTTTCCATTACCGTGGCGCAGCGTTTATCCCAAGAGTTTAACGGAACCCTTTCCATCTCCTATTCCGGCGGCACTGATTTCTTTAATCTTGCGTCCATTCTTAAAACCGGTATCCGGCCGGTTACTATGGCAACAAACCTGCTTAAACCAGGAGGATACGAACGGTTCAATCAGCTTGCGGAGCTTGCTGAAACCGTGTTGTCCCGGTTGGATCCGGGGATTACCGGTATCCAGGTACCGAGGCTGAATACCCTGGCAGAGCAGCTTCCCGGGCAAAAACGGTACCGTAAGGAACACCGGCTAGGGGGTTTACGGAAAACCGCTTCGGTTTTGCCCCTCTTTGACTGTGCAAAAGCGCCTTGCCAAGAGGGAGGCTGTCCCTTGCATCAGCAGATTCCCGCGTATCTGGAAAAAGTTGCCGCCGGTGACTATGATGCAGCCCTTGAAATTATCCTCCGGGATAATACCGCTCCCTCTATTACCGGTACGCTCTGCGATCACCGGTGTCAACAGATCTGCACCCGGGTGGATTATGATAATTCCCTGGAAATCCGCCAGGCCAAGCGTCTTGCTGCAGAACATGCGGAAGATGCCTACAGCAACGCTCTGAAGCCGGTTCCGCTCAAGACCGATAGGTCTGTGGGGATTATCGGTGCAGGGCCTGCAGGGATAGCCGCTGCGGTATACCTCAGGAGAAACGGCGTACCGGTTAAGGTGTATGAAAAACGGGATACTGCCTATGGCATTGTTCGGCATGTTATTCCTTCTTTTAGGATCAGCCATGAAGCTATTGATCGGGATTTGCGGCTTGCGGAAAAGTTGGGGGTGGAATTCATTTTCGGTGTAGATGCGCATTATTCCCTCTCCAGCCTTAAAAAGGATCATGCCTTTGTGGTGCTTGCCACAGGAGCATGGAAAGCGGGAAGTTCTCCCCTTGATGCAGGTGATACCTTGGATGCCCTCCAATTCCTGGAAGCCTTCAAGACTTCAGGAGGCGCTCTGGACTTGGGCAAGCAGGTGGCGGTTATCGGCGGTGGCGATGTAGCCATGGACTGCGCCCGAGCGGCAAAACGGAACCTTGGGGTTGAAAAAGTAAGCATCGTATACCGTAGGACCAAGGATTTTATGCCCGCCCAGCCCGAAGAACGGGAAGGTGCCTTGGCAGAAGGAGTAGACATCATTGAACTCTGCGCTCCGGAACGGTTTAAGGCGGGTATTCTCCGGTGTGAAGTGATGCGCCTGGGGGATTACGATGCCTCTGGACGGCGGAGCATTGTCGGTACCGGTACCCATGTAGAACTCCCCTTTGATCGGGTAATCGGTGCGGTAGGCGCCCAGGTGGATACTACCTTGTTTGCCCAGAACGGTATAACCTTAAATCCTAAGGGGTTTCCGGTTCTGAATGCCGCCCTGGAAAGTTCTGTGGAAGATGTCTACATTGCAGGGGACTGCAAGGCTGGGGCGGCCACTGTGGTTAAGGCGCTGGCAGACAGCAAAACCATAGCCCAGGACATTTTACGGAAACTCCACATTCCCACGGATTTTGTGTCGGTGCACCTCCAGTCAGATAAGGAGACCCTGTACGCCAAGAAAGGGATAGTGGCCCCTTCGCTGTCGGGGAATACCGACGCCTACCGTTGTCTTTCCTGTGGGGAAATTTGCGAACTCTGCTGTGACGTATGCCCGAACCGGGCGAATGTTATGGTGAACCGGGCATCGTCTTTGAGCGCCGGAGGCCATCAGGTAGTACATATCGACCGGTTATGCAATGAGTGTGGAAATTGTGGGGTCTTCTGTCCTCACCAAGGAGCCCCGTATAAGGACAAGTTCACGGTGTTCTCCTGCGAGGAAGATTTCACCGATAGTCAGAATACGGGCTTTTTGTCCCTCGGTGCAGGGGCCTTCCAGGTCAGGCTTGCGGATAAATCGGTAATTACCTGGCACGGGGAACCAGGAGGCATTCCTCAAGAGGTGGCCCAGATGATCGATCTGCTTATGCAGACCTATAGCTATATGGTAACGGAGGTTTAACTATGCTCTTAATTGGAAATGGAAAAGTCGTTACAAGAGACGACGTTTGTCCGTTTATTGAAAACGGTGCGGTCGCCATTGACGGCACGGTAATCACCGAAGTAGGTGAAACCAGTGTACTCAAGGCAAAATACCCGGATGCTGACTATATCGATGCCCGGGGGCGCTTGGTCATGCCCGGGTTTATTAACACCCACATGCACTACTACAGTACCTTTGCCCGAGGTATAAGTCTTGGAGGTAAACCGGCAACTACCTTTGGTGAAGTGTTGCGGGGACTCTGGTGGCGGCTGGACAAGCAGCTTACCCTGGAGGATGTGTATTACAGCGCCGTAGGTCCCATGATTGACGAAATCCGTTCAGGGGTTACTTCGGTGATCGATCATCACGCCAGCCCCTATGCAGTGGAAGGGAGCCTCTTCAAGATTGCCGAGGCAGCCCAGCACTTCGGTATCCGGAGTAACCTCTGTTACGAGATTTCCGACCGGGATGGTGAATCCATAAAAGATGCAGGGATCAAAGAAAACGTGGATTTTGCGAAGTACTGCAAAGCGCAAAACAACGATATGTTGAAAGCCCTTATCGGGATCCATGCACAGCTTACCATCAGTGAGAAGACCCTGAATCAGTGCCTCGACGCGGCAGCAGGCGTGGATGTGGGATTTCACATTCACGCAGCAGAGGGCATCGAAGATGTGGTTGACGCCTTGGCAAAATACAATATGCGGGTCATTGAACGGCTGCATCACTATAAGGTACTTTCCGACAAAACCATCGCGGTCCATTGCATCCACATCACCCAAGAGGAGATGGAGCTGCTTAAAGACAGCAAGGTTGCGGTAGTACACAATCCTGAGTCGAACATGGGAAATGCCGTAGGGGTTTCACCGGTCCTTGCCATGTTGAAGCACGGGATCCTGGTAGGTCTGGGTACTGATGGCTACACTGCGGATATGACCGAATCCTATAAGGTAGCGGCGATTTTGCATAAACACGCGGCTCAGATCCCTTCGGTTGCCTGGGGAGAGCCGCCGCAGATGCTTTTCCAGAACAACAAGAGGATTATGGAACGTTTCATTCAGGGCAAGATCGGTACGATCAAACCGGATCACTATGCGGACCTCATCATCGTTGATTATAAGGGGCCGACGCCGATACATGAACACACCATCAACAGTCACATCCTCTTTGGTATCACCGGCAGGCATGTGGATACCACCATTATCAACGGCAAAGTCATTATGAAAGACCGGGAACTTGTGGGGATCGATGAAGAAGGGCTTTTGGCAAAGTCCCGGGAACAGGCCTTGAAGTTGTGGAAGCGCATTTAAACCACCGCTTCCCTGGAAGCATGTCCTAGAAGCCAACGGGTCATTCCTATCTGCGGAATGACCCCTGCTTTTTGAAGTTGTTCATGATGGCATGCTTACAATTATAGATCCGAATATAAACACCCAGCTTATGTTTAGATTACCTGCTGGTTTTTCCTCCCTTTAGGGATAGGACCGCTTAAAGGCTTTTATCCGGGCAGATGCTTGGGCGGTGAGGGGAGACTGTTCCCCCCGGATAAGGTAGCGATAACCTAAACCGGCGATCATGGCACCGTTATCTCCGCAAAGCGCTGGTGAGGGAAAGATACAGTGCAGGTCCTGCCGTTCACCCAGAAGTCGCCGGAGGTAGGAATTGGCTGCCACCCCACCTCCTCCTACAACGGTACGAAGCCCCGTATCTTCTACTGCCCGAAAAAGGCTGCGGAGGAGGATGTCCACTGCGGTTTTCTGAAAGGAGGCCGCAATATCCCCAGGGCTTACCTCGGAAACCGGTTTCTTACGGAACTGCTCCAGTTGATTGATTACCGCGGTCTTGAGCCCTGAATAGGAGAGATCATACCGATGTTCCCCCTTGTACAGATTAGGTAGAGGAAAATTGAAGGCTAAAGGGTCTCCTGTTTGAGCGAGTTTGTCTATGACCGCCCCTCCAGGATACCCAAAGCCGTAATGATTAGACACCTTATCAAAGGCTTCCCCTACGGCGTCGTCAATGGTGGTTCCCAGAACCGTAACCGCATCAAAATCATCCGCCCGGCAGATAATACTGTGTCCCCCGGAAACCAGCAGTCCTAAAAAGGGGTATTCCGCAGGTTCTGTCGGGGCAACCGTGGATTCGGATAATTGGGATGCGTAAAGGTGAGCCAGCATGTGGTCCACTGCAATAAAGGGGATATTTTGAGCCCAGGCAAAGGCCTTAGCAAAAGAAAGCCCTACCAAGAGGGAGCCTAACAGACCTGGGTGCGCGGTTACCGCAACTCCATCCAGGTGGGCTGGCTCTAAACCGGCTTTAAGGAGCGCCTCTTGAACAACTCCATAAATCCACTCGGTATGTTTACGGCTCGCAATCTCCGGGACCACCCCTTTATACATCGCATGAAAGGGAATCTGAGTCGCAACTACATTGGAGAGCACCCATTTTCCGTCTTCCACCACGGCAGCAGCACATTCATCACAAGACGATTCAATACCAAGGATTTTCATTTTTTCCAGCATACCCTGGTTTCATAGGCTACGCAAGAAGCACTTGCAGGGCTTACACCGGAATCTATAAAAAACGTGAGGTACGCTGGCATACTAAGGGTTCGCGAAGGAACGCTCATGTTTACGAATTATCTGGATACATGCGTATGGCTTTTGCCCTGAGGGGATCGGTTACTAGGGATGTTCCTGCATGAGACGAGAGAACGTGGCAAAGGAATACCCCCGTTCCACCAGGGAGGGATAGATCTCCTCCAGGGTCGCAGCCAGTTCAGGGGACCAGGTATGACCTATCAGCACCGCCGCTCCCTTCTGCGCTGCCTTGTGAAGCCCTGCTTCCACCCATTGGATCATGGCGGTCTTTTCCTGAATATTGTCTACAAACACATCCCGTTCCCCAATAGGTATTCCCAAGCGTTTTGCCACATCCGGCGCCACAGTATCCGCAATAGTTCTGGAATCAAGAAAATAGATACCTCCTTCTCGGCATAGGGTCAGGATGGTCTCCATAGCCTCAGGATCCCTGGTGATCTTGGAACCTTGGTGGTTATTCATCCCTGCCACAGGACCTATTTCCGCTAAATTACCTGCTACCACCGCCCGGATTGTTTCTGCAGACATCCCCGAATAAATGGCCCCCGGTCCAGGATCCTGCCCTCCCAGTGCTTCCATAGGCTGATGGAGGAACAGTTCCTTTCCTGCAGCCCGTATACGCCGGGCAGCTTCCACGGAATAGGGAAGCCCTGGCAATACCGCAATGGTAAGGGGACCGGGAAAGTGCAGAAAAGGCTCCAATTCCTCCAAGTTATTTCCTGCATCATCAATGACAAACACCAGCATTCCCTTGTACCGGACTTGAGGGGGCTGCTCAGCGGGCGGGCCAGAGACTTCCCTGTCCATCAACTCTGCATCGGACCTGATAGCTTCCCTTCCTGCAGATTCTTGAGAAACAAGGGGCGCCCCCGGCTTAGGAACCCAAGGCTTTTGAGGCGCATCTTCGGGATAGCCTTGAGGCTTCTCTTGCGTTAAGGGGGCCGCATCAAGTACGAACAAGGTACGGATAAAGATGACGCTGGTCACTCCTAAGGCCCCCACAAAGATACACAAGCCCGTTACGAGCAGCATTCGGATACCCTTTTTTTCCGCTACTGGTTGGGGATCGGGCTTTTTCTCAGCCTGCTTCATCTGTATCCCCGTTATTACCGGAAGCTCCGAGCATACTTGAACATAGCGATTATCCCTTCCTTTGGTCAACGGGGCATTTCACGATCCCCCTTCCTATGGTATCATCACCTATGATTACCCATACATTGCGTCCTGCTGCGGTCATATTCGATATGGATGGCCTCATGCTGGACACTGAACGACCCATGGTGGAGCTTTGGATCCAGGTTGGCCAAGCCCGGGGTTGGGACATTACCCCGGAAGTCATGTTCCGTACGGCGGGGGTGAATGAGGCTGCTACTCGGGCAGTGTTTATGCAGGAATACGGCCCAGACTTTCCCTACGATACCATTAGAAAAGAAGCGATCCAGGTTATGCGTGAAAAAATTGAACAAGCGGGTATCCCGCATCGGCCAGGACTGCGTACCCTGTTGGATCACCTTGATTCGCTGGGGATTCCCCTGGGGCTTGCCACTTCAACCGTTAAGGAGATAGGAATATGGAAGCTGAAGAAGGCCCATATTCTGGATCGTTTTGAGGCCTTTGCCTTTGGAGATGAGGTGAGCCGGGGAAAACCTGAACCGGATATTTTTCTCCTCGCCGCAGATCGAATGGATAAGGAGCCTCAGGACTGTGTAGGTTTTGAGGATTCTCCCGCAGGCCTCCAAGGGCTTCATGCTGCGGGAATCCGGTCGGTATTTATTAAAGATCTCATGGAACCACCGCCGGATATACTCGCCACAGTCTGGCGCCGCTGTACTGATCTGGCGGAAGCGGTGGCTTTGTTTTAAGCCCTGGTACGAGGCAACCTGAGTTTGATGGAATACCAGGGGGTAGTGCATGAACGCTCAGGTTCGCACCTTATAGGGATACCCTTACGCGTACCTTTGGGTAATTCCCATCATTACTGGTTGCACTTGGTCGAACTCACGGGATTGAGGGCGGCATGGGTTCTGCTGAGTTAGACCCATGTAGGTGCACGTCGGAGAACCACCAATACCCTACCCCCTTTATGGGTACTTACAAGGCTGGAGGAATTGAGGTACGTATAAGTTTCTTTTTTAAGATATTGACAAAAATTGGTAACTATGTTAAAAATATACGATTTTATTAAGTTTCGATATAAGGGAATAATAATGGTAAGTACAGTTGTTTCTTGGGATAGTACCATAAAAATGAGGAAAGCATCACGATGAAAAAAGATTATGCTACCCTTCTCAGGGTCTATGGACGCCGGGAGGGGCTTTGTATTTTTCCAGGGGATATGCTGAAAAGACAGGGGATGGCGGTATAAGGGATCGTTGATCTGTAACGAGGTATATATTTTTAAGGTTGCGATATATGGAAGTCACTAAAACAAAGACAGGGGATAAACTAATCCTAAGGATTAACGGTAAGTTGAGTGCTGCCACGGCAGAAGCATTCAACGCTGAGGTTGAAGAGGCCATCGCCGAATCAAGCCACATTGAAATGGATTTTACCGAGGTAAGCTATATGGCCTCTGCGGGATTACGGGTCCTTATTGCGGCACAGAAAGCATTGAATGCCGGTGATGGGGTTCTGGCTTTACGAAATATCAGGGAAGATATTTTAGAGGTTTTCGAGATTACAGGTTTGAATGAGGTATTTGATATCCAATAAGGGTTCTATCCTATTCTAGAGGTATTGATAATGGGTGTTTTTGACTATGAACTCAAGGTATCTGCATCGGTGGATGAACTCAATGGCGTGGTTGAGTGGGTTGACGAAATTTTAGAAAAAGAAACCTGTATGGTTAAAGCTCACAGTCAAATTGCGATTGTATTGGAAGAAATTTTTGTAAACATTGCCCGGTATGCCTATAGCGGAGGACTAGAAGGGGATATACTCATCCGATTGGGATTTGAAGGTCCCCAGATGATAATGCAATTTGAAGATGCGGGTAAGGCATTTAATCCCTTGGAATATCTGGCCCTGGATACCAAAGCGGGGATTGAACAGCGCCGAATAGGCGGAATGGGTATCTACATTGTCCGAAAAATGATGGATGAGCTTTTCTATACCCGGGTGGATGATAAAAATGTATTTACCATACATAAAACCATAAGATAAGAAATGTATAAATATAAGACTATAATGGAATGGATTGTTCACCAAGCTTCTAGGAAGCAGGTATCTGCTCCCGAAGAGTCCTATGAGTATAGCAAGGGATCCAATCCGGGGATAAGGATGAGTTTATTATGGGCAAGTATCATGTTAAGGGCTAGGATTACCATACCCATCACGGTATCCCCTGGGGGCCGCTATGGCTCTTATCACTTTAAACCGGAAGCTCCGGTAGGGGGCCCCAAAGGTGGGTATTAAAGGTGGAGGAAATTTCCCGGTGCTACGAGGAGGTATTCCAATCGGTGCCCAACGATTATGGGACCCTGGGATGGAGCAGAACATATCGGCGGTGTTTCCGTGAATACCCAAGCTGAGAAGCGGACCTTAGTCTCTAACGATATTCTGGTAGAAAGTCTCGTCTATAAGTATTTGTTCCCCTCTATCTTTTCTATGTTGGGAACCCGGATGAGTAGTCTTATCAACAGTCTGATTATTGGCCGGATCCTGGGCGGTACAGGACTCAGTGTTATAGCTCTGGTAACCCCCATATCATTGGTTTATATGTCGATTGGTTCCCTTATTGGCGTAGGGGCCTCTATTGTTTCCAGTATTGCCCTAGGTAAAGGGGAGAAAGAGCAGTGCGCCCAGGTGTATACCCTCTCCTATCTTATCTCAGCAGGGGTAGGGTTACTCCTGACCACTGCAGGATTGCTTAATCTGGATAGTATCGTAGGATTTCTTGGGGCTGATGCAGCGCATTTCCCCTACACCTACGACTATGTGCGGTTTTATATCCTGGGCGGTATGGGTACGCTGTTCCTTTACATACCCCTCAACTATTTGCGTATTACCGGAAAACCTAATCTTGCCATGACCATGCTGCTTTTGATGAGTTCCCTGAATGTGGCTGCTTTGGGTATCTTTGTCATCGTTTTGGACATGGGTACCGGAGGGACCGCTTTAGCATCGGTTACCAGTTCGACCCTCACCTTTCTCTTTGGAATAAGCCAGCTGAGAGGGAAGAATGTACCTTTGAGATTGCAGAAACCTACCGCGGTGATTCGGTATATTTCCAGTATTGTTTCTGCGGGAAGCCCTTCTGCTTCAAACAACGTCTGCCGGGCGATACAGAGTCTGGGTATGAACCTGCTCTTTGTCAGAATGGGAGCGGGGATGTACCTGCCTTGTTATACCTTGGTAAGTACGGCTTCTGATTTTATACTCGCCATCATCTTGGGGGTTTCCCAAACCGCGCTTCCCCTGGTGGGTATTTCTTTTGGAGAACGGGATTTCCGCAGCATTCGTATTATCCTAAAAAAAGCGCTGACTTTAGGAAACATGATAATTGGCGTCCTTGGGATCCTTCTGTTCCTGGTCCGGAATAAGATAGGTCTTTTTTTTGGAATCCAGGATACCTTTATTCTCAAAAATGCCGGAATAGGGTTTATATTTTTTGCAGCAAGCATTAACCTCTCCTTTATTAACAACGTCATTATCAACTATTTTAGCGCTACCCGGCGGATCCTTATGGCTAATGGGATGGTAGTTTCCCGTTTGGTCCTGTTTATGGTGGCCCCGGCCTATCTGCTTTTCCCTGCCTTTGGGGTGTACGGGGTGTGGATAAGCCTGATAGTAGCTGAAGTTGCAACCTTCGGCTTCTCCTTTTTGATAATAAGCCTGGTACATGCACGGAATTCCAGGCTTTCCCGGTACCTCTTACTAGATAGCGCCCTGGTTGAGGGCAATCAGATCATTGATTTTTCGGTGCAAAACACCACCGAAGATGTAGCCTTCGCCTCAACGAAGATAACGGATTTCTGTGAAGAGAACCATATCTCTCCGCAAAAGACCATGTATATCAGTCTTACCATTGAAGAGATGCTTGTGATGATCAACCAGTATTCGCTCAAGGCCGATAGAATCGAATATACGGATGTTCGTATTCTCATTACCCAAAAGCATATCGTGCTACGAATCCGAAACACCGGAAGGTATTTCAATGCGGTGGAGTATTATCATGAGAACAAGAATACGGAAGAAGGATTTAATCGGACCTTGGGAATTGGGATGATCTTGAAGATGGCCCAGGAAGTCCAATACCAGGAAACCTTCGGGATGAATAATCTGATTATTACCATAGAGAAAAATCAAAAAAAAGAAGATCCGTTACAGAAATCAAATCGTCATACCAAGAAGGGAGATAATCAAAATGAACAAGGATAATCAAGCTTTGATGCTGAAAGAGTACAATAAAAAAGGTGCATCTTTGGGTATGAGGATTCGGTTGGCCCACCCAGATGATGCGCCTCAAGTGATCGCCTTGTTGATAAAACAGCACGGGAAAACCTATCCAAATCCTCGATTTTACGATGAAGCATGGGTGCGCCAGGGTATTGATGCGGGGATCTTGTATTTTGCTGTTGTGGAACTTCCTGATGGTACGCTCGTAGGCATGGCTGGTTCAGATGCTGGGAATGTATTCCCAGGAAGTCTTATGTTCATGTTGATGACCATAGTTCCTTCCCTACGGGGCTTTGGACTGGGAAAACATCTACACAATTTCCTCTTACAAATAGGGGCGTTCGATAAATATACCTGTATATATATGCATTGCCTGACCCTTGATACCGCAAGCCAGATATTTTGTAATGGATCAGGAGGTCGTATGACAGGTCTACTTATGAACCGGTATATTTATGATACTGAGACTGAGAATCTTTCTGGTTTGCATCTTCCTCTCAAACGCACCCATCTTGTCTCTTGTATTCCAAAGGCAAAACAGGATGTGGGTGTATTGTATACGCCGGCTGCACATACCGCTTATATTGAAGATGTTTACGAATCCTTGGGCGCAGCATATAGGCTCGACAGTTATGAAGAGACTAAACCCAGGGCGATGCATTCCCTGCTCACCATTACCCAGTATGAATATCACCGGTATTGTGAATTAATGATCAAGGAAACGGGTCGTGATTTTGTCTCCATCCTTAGGGATGTGCTGAAACAATACGGTGTCTTGGAACAACAGACGTTCAATGTCTTTGTTAATCTTAATGATCCCGGTTGTCCAGAGGCCTGCCGTGTATTAGAGGAACAGGGGTTTTTCTTTACCGGACTACAGCCCTTATCAGGACAGTGTGAGTATATGATCATGCATTACTCTCCCCACATACCGGTACCTTTTGATAAAATCGCGGTTATCCAGGAATTTAATAAACAGTTAAGCTATATTAAACATAAATACCAGGAGGCACAACATGACCGGAAAAATTAGAAGCAAAGTACTTAAGGTAATTTTATCCACCTCTCTTGGCGCGTTGCTGCTCTTGAGCGTTACCAGTATGATAGGTATTGTTATCATGCGCCAGGCGGTCATGGTACACAGTGACCAA
This sequence comes from Treponema sp., assembly GCA_031259215.1. Taxonomy (GTDB): domain Bacteria; phylum Spirochaetota; class Spirochaetia; order Treponematales; family Breznakiellaceae; genus JAIRLU01. Next base: position 18,141 of record JAIRLU010000245.1, read on the forward strand.
TTAGGAAAAACTGCAGCGGATAATAGCCAGACAGCTTTAGAGGTTCAGGTACAGCAACAACTGGTAAGCCTTGCCCAGGATAAAGCGGCGCTTACCGACTCAAAGCTTTCTCTGATACAAAATCAAACTAAAATGGTAGCAGAGATTGCAAGCCATATCTATACCTATAAAGATCAGTACAGCCCTAAGGTTATTGATTATTTACAGTCCAGTCAGGCCGGGACTACAATCCTGCATTTGAGAACCGCGTCAGGAGTTTCCTTTAACGATATTCGTAACGAAGTCTACTTAGCGGCTAATGTGGGAGATATACTCCGTCAGATCACTGTGGTAGATGCGGACATCAATGCAAGTTATATTGGCGGAGAGGCTGGTTACTTCATTACCATAGATAAAGTTGCTTCCGATCTCCACGCGCTTGATTACGACGCCCGGACTCGGAGCTGGTACATCGGTGCAAAAGAGGAAAATGGTCTTTTCTGGACCGATATCTTTGCAGATTCATCAGGGAGAGGTGCAAGTATCTCCTGTGCCATGCCCTTTTATGATCTCTCAAATGGAAACAAGATATTTAAAGGTGTAGCTGGTAGTGGTACGACTTTATCAGAAAATGTAAACCAGATTATTGATTCCACTAAGATAGGGGAAACCGGTTACGCCTTTCTGTTGAATAATGAAAGGGGGCAGGTGATCATGACTCCCAAAATGACCGATATCTATACTGACGAGAACGGCGTTATCAAGGGTGAGGATTATCTGCACAGCAATAACCCCGCTCTCCGGGAACTGGCGCAGCGGATGGTAAACCGGGAAAGGGGGCTTACGGAACTTGAAATGGACGGGACAGGGGTTTATGTTGCCTATCACCCCTTGAATGCCATTAATTGGAGCCTCGGTGTGGTGGTTCCCATTGAAGAAGTCATCATCCCAGCCAAGCTTATAGAGCAGGATATTATACAGCTCACCAAGACTAAATTGATCGAGATGAATCACACTATTGTAGCGATATGCCTGATTATGGTAGTGGTTATCTTGCTCGTTGCATCCATCACCGTTTTCTTGGGGCTTCGTTTATCCAACAGCCTTACCGCGCCTATCATTTCCTTGAGGGATGGAGCCCTCACCGTCAGCGCCGGCGATCTCAATCACCGACTTGAAGTCAAAACCGGAGATGAGCTTGAAACCCTCTCAGATACCTTCAACCAGATGATCGACAATATCCAGTACGTTACCGCTGAAAAAGAACGGATTGGTGCGGAATTGAACGTGGCCACCAAGATACAAGCCAGTATGCTGCCCTGTATTTTTCCTCCTTTTCCTAAACGTAATGAATTCGATGTTTATGCAGAGATGCACCCTGCTAAAGAAGTGGGTGGGGATTTCTACGATTTTTTCTTGGTAGATAAAAACAAATTGGCAGTGATCATAGCGGATGTGTCAGGTAAGGGAGTACCGGCGGCATTATTTATGGTTATTGCGAAAACCCTGATTAAGAATCATGCCCAAATGGATAAGCCCCTGAATGAAGTTTTTTATGCGGTGAACAATCAATTGTGCGAAAATAACGATACCAGTATGTTTGTTACCGCATTTATCGGCTTGCTGGAAGTCAACACGGGAAAGTTCACCTATGTCAATGCCGGGCATAATCCCCCGGCAATCAAGAATGGAGACCAAGGATTCACGTGGCTTACCACGAAACCGGGTATTATATTGGGGGCCATGGAAGATATGCGTTTTAAGATGATAGAGACCACCCTTGCAGAAGAGGATATGCTTTTTTTATTTACCGATGGGGTAAATGAAGCTATGAATCGGCAAGACGAACTTTTCGGTTCTGAACGTATTCTGGAAGTTCTCAATGCAGGTATGACTAAAGATAACCTTATCCAGGACTATATCAAGGATATGCTCCATGAAATTCAGGTCTTTGCCGAGGGTGCAGAACAGGCCGATGACATCACCATGCTGATGCTCCGGCGAACAGCCTCAAGGTAAGATGACCATTACCTGTGGAAAAGGGCTTTACAGGTGCCTTAAAAATGGGTTACTATAGGAAGATGTATCAGGAAATCAAGGCATCCCTAGGGGTGTACAACTAAAGGAGGAACAATGTTTATAGGTGAAGAGAGACAAAACACCGTAGTAATTTTATCTCCCGAAGGACGGTTAGATACCATGACCGCTCCTGAGCTCGAAAGAAAAGTCTGGCGTTTGGACGGGGATATTAAGGTAGTAATACTGAATTTTTCGATGGTAACCTATATATCCAGTTTAGGATTGCGGGTACTATTGCAGATTCAGAAAATCATGAAAGAACGCCAGGGGAAAATGTTTATCAAAAATATAAACCAATCCCTCCTCTCCATATTTGAAATGACCGGTCTTATGGCCCTGTTCATCCAGGAAGAAAAAATGGTCCTCGTGCGAAAAGAGAAGACTAAAACCAAACTGACCCTGTCTCTTTCGGGAAAGGTAGACGACGAAACTGCTCCATCGCTGGAGAAAGAACTGTATCAAGAGGGAAATGAGTTTTCTACCATATATCTGGATTGTTCTCAATTGAACGGTATATCCAGTCGGGGATTTGAAGTCTTAGTCAAGATTCAAAAAAACATGAGCAAGAAAAATGGGAGATTGGTATTGCAGCATATCAGTGAACCGGTGCAGGCTATGATTGAAGCCGCGGGGCTCATCGGGGTGCTCATTCAAGAAGAAAACATGCTCTTGCAAAAAGATATTGCAGGAGCTGAAGTCCTGTTATCATTCATCGGACGCCTGGATACCGAAACCCTTCCGAACTTACAGCAGGAAATGAGCAAACTGGGACCGACTGCAACGAAAGTAACCCTTGATTTTAGCAAGTTGACTTATATATCCAAAGAAGGGTTCCGTATCTTTTTACAGCTTCAAGCGAATCTACAACAGAAAGGCATAGCGTTAGAGATAAAACTGTAAGGTGAAGCATAGGAGGGAGGGAGGGAGGAGGAAGAGCATCCCGATAGGATGGTTGATGGAGTAAGGTCTTAGATTATTTTACTAAGGAGATTTTGTTTATGGCAACCGGTACAGGATTGCAAGTTATAACACTCCCTGCTGAACTCATCCAATTTGAAAAAGCCCTTGAGTTTATTCGTACTATAGTAGAAAGTGCTGCCTGTCCCCATGAAATAGAACAGGCTATCGAAGTTGCAGTAGAGGAAATTTTTGTTAATATAGCTCGTTATGCCTATCCTGAAACGGAACCCGGAGAGGTGCGGATCGGATGCAAAGTGGATCAGACTTTGAACCATTCCAGGCTCATTATTGCCTTTGCCGACCAGGGTAAGCCATACAATCCTTTGGAACATCCTGATCCGGATATCACCGTACCTATTGAGGAACGGGAAATAGGGGGACTTGGTATCTTGATGGTAAAACGTATCATGGATAAGGTACAATACGAGTATACTCATGGCTGGAATCGTCTGGTCATCATGAAATCTTGGTAAGCATAAGGCGAATCTGCGCTGTTCCTTAGCACGTGGGTAGGATCTAGGCCATAGGCAGCCCTGTATCCCGGATAGCTCCAATGGTTTGCCGCGATACTTACAGGCTCAGCCCTTACCGGTATCTTGGGTGTAATAGCAGCCCAGACAACGTAAAATGTACCTATTTGAAGGGGTTTCAAGAATTGACATGGTGAAACCCCTTCATAAAGATCTCTCATTTTACATACCCTCACCTTTGACCGCAATGGCTCCTATTCTCCCTGAAAGGGGAGCCCTACCTCAAAACAGGTTTTCTCGATACCCGTAATCACCGGATACCAGAAGGGATGAGGAGCCAAAGTGAAGGTGCTGCCCAGATCGCCTGTCAGCCTAGGGGTCAAAACAGGCGTAACCCAGGGTTTTTCAAAGCCCCCTTTTTCTGCGTGAAGAAAAAAGGCAGCCCCATGTAATAGAGTTGTTCAGAAACCTCAGTTTCTGAACAACTTCCACTAAAAAACAGCAATTTAGCAGCCCCAAAGGCGAGAAATTGCAAGACTTGTGAGATAACCAACCGGGTTATCGAACAAGTCTAATGTACTTCATAGTTTCTCTTCTTTCCCTTTTCCTTAAAAAGAATAGGTCAGCGCCACTTTAACGAAGCCGTTTTTGCGGTATTGTCCCAGTTCTCCCTGGGCATCTCCCCCAAAAATACCTCCGGACAGTTCCAGTTCCACTGCTTCTTTGGTCCATATAAGGGCGGGAAGCAGGTAAAAGTCCTTATCCTCTATACCCCATATCCCCGTAGCCTTGAGTTCCAGTTCATCCCGCAGGAACTTTCTCGACAGGATCAGGATGATCCGGGTCGAAGTCCTCTCTGTCCCGGCTTCAGTATCCAGCGCAGGATCCTCTGCCACAGACAGGAGCCGTATGCTTTCCGTGGCTTGGGTATTCAGGTTGATCCCCCAGAAGAGGTCCCGGTCAAAGCCCAGGGACCAGGCAAGAGCCGGGTTGTACACCTGGCCGTCATCGCCGGAAAGGTCACTGGTGATATGTGCGGCCAGTTCCGCCCGAAGATTAAACCCCGCGAGTACCTGGGCATAATCCGCTCCGATCTGGTGATACCGGTTGTAACGTATATCCGGCCGAATGCCATAGGGATCCTGGAGAAACCGATCGCCACCGGTAATGGTGATGGCAGGTCTCGGGAGGTTTCCATAGAAATATTGGATACCTACATCCGATGAACCCACGGTGGTGGTGAAACGCAAGCCCCCCTGGGCATATTCCAAACCAGTAGTAAGAGGATATAACGAGGACATATCCATATCTGCATAATACTTTTGTATCTTTGGTATA
>JAIRLU010000254.1 GCA_031259215.1 Treponema sp.
ACCGGCCCCTCCCCCTTGCAGGAGGAGAAGTGATCAATCAGGGCTTGACTAATTTCTATAAAATCAGACAATTAAATCTAGTAGTAACTTATTCGTATCGGAGGCATACATGAGCACTATTGAATATGTGGAGGCTCGGGAGATCCTTGATTCCCGGGGCAATCCAACGGTTGAAGTGGATGTGGTTCTAGAAGATGGTTCCCTCGGACGGGCAGCGGTTCCGTCCGGCGCTTCTACCGGTGAGCACGAAGCAGTGGAGCTCCGGGATGATGACAAGAGCCGGTATCTGGGAAAAGGGGTTCTCAAGGCCGTGGATAATGTGAATAATATTATCGCCCCGGAGCTTGAGGGATCCGATGCCCAGGATCAAGTTGATATTGACCGCACCATGATCGAACTGGATGGTACGGAGAACAAGGGTAAACTTGGGGCCAATGCCATACTGGGCGTTTCCATGGCAGTTGCTCGGGCTGCAGCAGCATACCTGGATGTGCCCCTCTACCGGTATTTGGGTACCTTCCACGGGAATCTTCTTCCGGTACCTATGGCAAACATTGTGAACGGCGGCAAACATGCGGACAATAAGATTGATTTTCAGGAATTCATGATTATGCCCATCGGCGCGGAGTCTATTCGGGAAGGGATCCGCTGGACTGCGGAAATCTTTCATACCTTGAAAAAGCTCCTTAAAGACGCCGGTAAAAACACCGCGGTAGGGGATGAGGGCGGCTTTGCGCCAGATATCGGCAATGAAGAGGCCTTGGAGTATATCATGAAGGCCATTGAAAAAGCCGGTTATAAACCGGGAGATCAGATCGGTATTGCCCTAGACTGCGCCAGCTCTGAGCTTTTTGACGAAGGGGACAAGAAAGGCTACAAATTCTGGAAATCCAATCCTGGAGAGCTGCTTACCGCTGATGATATGATTGCCCTCTACACCAAATGGGTACAAAAGTACCCCATCGTTTCCATTGAAGACCCTCTGGACCAGAACGACTGGGCAGGGTATGTGAAGATGACCAAGGCTCTGGGATCCAAGATACAGATCGTAGGGGATGATTTCTTTGTTACCAACACCAAGCGGCTTGAACGGGGCATCAAGGAAGGATCCTGTAACTCCATCCTCATCAAGGTAAACCAGATCGGTACCGTAACCGAGACCTACGAGGCGGTTGAGATGGCTAAACGTGCAGGGTATACTGCCGTCATTTCCCATCGTTCTGGAGAGACGGAAGATAGCTTCATCGCGGACCTGGTGGTGGCCTTGGAAACCGGGCAGATCAAAACCGGTTCCATGAGCCGTACCGATCGGATCTGTAAGTACAACCAGCTTATGCGTATCGAAGATCAACTCGACGGTATTGCGGAATATGCCGGGAAAAAGGCCTTTTACAATTTGAAGCAATAAGGCGATTCTCTTTCTGCAAAAGGGGGCAGCAGCCCCCTTTTTTATGCCCCCTTCTGCTTAGGCTAACCTTTACTCAGGAGGCGCTGAGGGAGGAGCAGAGGAAGCAGAAAAGGATTGAAACCGTTCACGCACCTTTTGCAGGAGCCCGAGCTCCCGGCGGATGATTTTTTCGTAATCCAGATCATGCCCTTGGATCCTTTGGGCTTCATCTTGCCAATACTGGACCCGTTCTAGGTTAATGAACCGAAATCGGCGTTCCTGGGCTTTACTGGCCCAGGTCATCGCATCATTCCAATAGGAGAGGGCCGCCTTGAAACAGGTTTCCGCGATGTCAAGGCTTTGCAAGTTCTGTTCTTTCCAGGGGGCATTGTAAAAATAGGCCTGTCGTTTGTTCCATTTATTTCCCAGAAACAGGTACTGCTCAATGATCTTGAGGTTCAGGTGCATCATAAAGAGATACCGGTATTTTTCCCACTGCACTTCGTCTTCAATCAAGGCAACCGCATACAGGGGATTGGCAAAATCCGCTTGCAGGGCCTTCTCAAGCCAATAGATGTTCTCCATAGTATCATCCGGGTATTGGATGTAATGCAGATGGTAGAGCCTAAAATACTGTTCTTTGTATTGGATCCTATCGGCTTTAAGCGGCGCGGCGCTGATGAGGCAAAGGACCACGCCCAGCACCAGGGAGGGTGCTTTTTGCCTCCCCCTTCTCGTAGGGTTTAACGGATCTTTCATGGTGTGCCCTTTTTTCCTCATACATCCCCGGCTCCTCTTAATATCGGCATGTTTTTGAGGGCCCTCCAGATTTCCTCGGCTACTGCCTGAGGTTCTGGGGAGGCATCAATGATTTCCACCCGGACCCCTTCCTGGGCATACCAGGGCAGTAAAGACCGGTACCGTTCTCGCACCTGGATCTGAAAGTCCAGGTATTCGTAGATTTCCTTAACTTGCCGTCCTTCCATGCGGGTAATGGCCTCTTTACTGTCAATATCGAAAAAAAAGAGCACTTCCGGGAAGGGGAAGGGATCGTTCAAACGCCGGACCAGGGCTTCACCGCAGTCTATACCCTGGTATACCAGAGATGAAAGCACATAACGGTCGGAGATCACCAGTGCACCCTGGGTACTCCGTTCCCAGATGCCCCCTGGGGCGTATACATGCTCATTTCTATCTGCAGCAAAGAGGATTGCCAGGGTTTCCCGCTGCAGGGGGGTCTCCCCTTTCAGCGCGGACCGCAGAAGCCGGCCAATGGGGCCATCGGTGGGTTCCGAGGTAGCATAGAAGGGGGGCGCTGCCGATACAAGGGAAGGGAAACGGTTCTGTAATAACGCAAGCTGAGTAGTGGTTCCACTGCCATCTCCGCCTTCAAAAACCGCAAAATTCTTAAGGATCATCATAGGTATTGTTATAGCCGGAACGAGGGCGTGTCAAGTTCGCAGGGGGTACCTGGCAGGGCCACTGCATTTACTTTTTCTGTAGAAGTGTGAAAATGGACCTATTTCTGGGAGGAGATATGGACATAGCGGGATTGAGAGAAAACCTGAAGGGGGTAACGGACCCCGGCGGCCATGGGGCAATCTACGGCATAAACGGGAAGACATTCTGGTCAAAGATTATTTTTTTATAATTTATTATAAGATAATGAATTATATTGTATATGACTCTGAATTGTGCATAAAATGAGCATAGAATTTTGATAAAGAATAATAAAACTGTCGGCCCAGCCCCGCAGCTCCTGACCCAGACCGATGCGTGAGGGCTGGTTATGCGCGTATCTTGTCGGTAGATTCGGGTTCTGGTTCCAGGGGTGGCTTCAGGTGGGTCTCCTCAGTGCTATGAAGTGGGTAATTATTGTAAGGTAATAGAGATTTTTTTACCCAACAGACGGGCAAACCGCTCCAATGATCCCAAGGACGTATTATATGACGGATCAAGAATATTATCAATAGCAGCGCGGGATGTTCCCATCTTTTTCGCCATTTGACTTTTAGACAAATTTTGAGCTTCTAATTCTTGCTGTAATTGAAAAACGATGATTTTTTTCGTTGCAAGTTCCTGAACTTCATCATATATTCCCTGTTCAGTCAAAAAATTGTCAAAATTTTGTCCGATTCCTTTCATTTGTTTACCCTGTTGTACCGGATGAAATTTTTGATTTCATCCGGTGAGATATTTAATTGAGACTATTTAACCTGCGATATTCCTGTAATCGTCTCTGTGCTATTTCCAATTCTTTTAATGGTGTCTTTTTCGTCTTCTTAACGAAACTATGTAATAATATAATGGTATGTGTATGTATTGTAAAAAATGTCCTGCAGATTCCATCGGGTATGTGACTACGAATTTCCCATAAATTATCGCTTATTTTATCCACGAGAGGTAGACCCAGGGGAAAACGTTGTTGTACTGCTGAAATATCAGAACCTATCTCTTTTCTATCTTGTTCTGACCGTTCAGTAAGAAGAAAATCCTTGACCGGTTGATTGCCAGCCACCGTTTTAAAAAAGAAGACTTGGAATCGGTCTTTTTTTTTCATATGTTTCAATCCACATACCCGAGTGGGGTATGATGGTGTTTTCATAATTAACCTCCATGGTTTTCATAATTAACCTCCACAAATAAATTTAATTGTCTGTTTGTTTGTTTTAACCTACATACCCGTGTGGGGTACGAGCTTGACTATATACCTCCTTAATCTAAATGTACAATATAATATGCAGTTTGTCAAGTTTCAATCCACGTTTCAATCCACGCACCTTGTGGGGGTGCGACTAACTATACCCTTATAACATACTAAGCTCGGCTGTCTTGGCCGCCGGCCCCAGACCCAAAGGCGGTAACCTGCCGGCAGGTCGGTCAGCCGCGTCCCTTACCAACTGCGTAGCTGGTTCGGTTCCTCTATCCTCACCGTATCCCC
>JAIRLU010000283.1 GCA_031259215.1 Treponema sp.
TGGGTTAAAAGGGGTTTGGAAATATTTAATGAATTGGAATTTCAAGAAATAGAATATATAACCATGAATGGAAATAAATCAAATGGGTATTATTATTTTGGTAAAAAATAGTAATAGACATGTTCGATAACCCGGTTGGTTATCGAACATGTCTTGCAAAATGCTCCGCATTTTGCTGTTTTTTAAGCGGAAGTTGTTCAGAAACTGAGGTTTCTGAACAACTCTATTATACAAAATACAATTCGTACTACGAATGAGTACTACTTTAGGTATTACTCCTGCCGGCTTAGATCCGCAAAATCCTCTTTCAGGTTCCGGTATAGGGACTTATAAATTTTGAACAACCCGTCGTAGACCTTCCGGGCTTGGTCCCGGGGCTTCACCGGCGGATCAAACACCTGCCAGCTTTGGACGTCCTCATAGGTGAAACAGCCGGTTCCTACCCCCGCAAGGATCACATCTCCCAAATTGGCCTCTACATCCTCCCGAGGACAGCGGATCGAATGGCCGGTCACGTCGGCGATGATCTGCCGCCACAAGGGAGACTTGGCAGCGCCTCCGACCACTAGAATGGTCTCACCGATTTCGGTATTGGTACTCTCCAGGGAATTCCGAAGGGAGTAGGCCACTCCTTCTAGGAAGGCCCGGTACACATGGGCCCTGGTATGGGTCAGAGAAAGCCCCAACAAGGTTCCCCGGGCATTGGTATCCCAAACCGGACTCCGTTCCCCCATAAAATAGGGGAGGAGGATAAGCCCTTCACTGCCGGGGCCTATCCCCGCCGCCATTTTGTCCAGGGCATAATAGGCGTCGGGGCCGCCCTTTTCTTCGGCGGCCTTCTCTTCCCCGCCAAAATTGTCCCGAAACCACTTAATCAGGGCGCCGGCAGTGGCCGCCCCCCTAAAGGAATAGGACAGGGTCTTGGGGTCCTTCACATAGGGCATCTCAATGAGGCCCCGAGCGGGAATGGGCGTATCGTGGATAAGGGCAGCGCACATGGAGGTCCCGATGGCAGCGGCATAGGTTCCCGGCTTGAAGACCCCAAGCCCCAGGGTAGCCACTACGCAGTCCACCCCGCCGGCGCATACCGGGATCCCCGCAGGCAAGCCCAGATCCGCCGCGGCGGCTTTGGAGAGACGCCCCACCATGTCGCTGGATTCAACGATGCGTTCCGGCATCATGCTCAGGGGAATCCCCATCTCCCCCAGCAGTTCCGCTGACCAGGTCCGGGTATTCATATCGAAAACACCGCCGATATTTCCTGCAGAGGAATAATCCACCGCCACCTCCCCAGTCCACCGGTAGATCACATAGGCATTGGGAGGTAAGAAGAGCCTTGTTTTGTCCCAATTTTCAGGCTCGTTGTTTTTAATCCAGAGGATCTTCGTATATCCGTAATAGGGGTCGGTCCCGTTATGGGTAATACGCCGAATCCGTTCCGGCCCAATATGCTCCCGCACCCATGTTTCCTCTGCCTGGGCCCGGCGATCCATCCAGATCAGGCAGGGCCGCAAGGGCCGCAGGTCCCCGTCCAGGGGGATTCCGGAGCCGCCGTAGAGCCCGCTCACCGCGATACCGGCAATCTCCCCGGCCTGAGGGCCGATCGTTTGCACGACCTCTCGGATTGAGGCATTACAGGCCTCCACCCAAACCTGGGGCCACTGTTCCGCCCAGAGGGCCCGGGGGGTCAGCACGTCATAGGTCTTCAGGCTGGAAGCGATGAGCTTACCCTCCGTATCCATGACGATGGATTTGGTTCCGGAGGTCCCAATGTCTATTCCGATTAAATACTGTGCCATAGCTACCACCTGTTCTGCCAAATGCATGCGTTAACGTTTGCGCAATCGTTTTTTTACCTTATCACGGTAAATTTCATCTGTCAACAAAATTTTTTTAAAAAATTCCTGTATCCTGATAGTTACGATATTTTTTTATATAATTCAGAAGAGATCATCCGATGTAACTTTGACATAACTATCAAATCTATATAGTATACCCTTATGAATACACCCAAAAATGATTCCACCAGCAGGACGTCTCAAAGCGGCAAATTTCATAAACCCACTATGAAAGACGTGGCGGAAGCATCAGGAGTATCCGTAACCACCGTTTCTCACGTCATAAACGGGACCCGGTATGTTTCTCTGGAAGTGACCAATAAAGTAAAGAACGCGGTGGAAAGCCTTAATTTTAAAACAAATCCCATTGCCAGAAACCTCAGGAGCGGAAAATCCAGGGTTATTGGCTTTGTGGTATCCAATCTGGAACACTATTTTTATGTGAATATTGCCAAAGGTATTAAAAAGGCCATCAATTCTCTCGGTTACCAGTTGATCCTCATTGATTCAGCGGAAAATAAAGACATTGAAACCAAAAACATGGAATCCCTGTACCTCCGGGGAACTGACGGGATTGTGATCGCCCCTACCACCACCGATTGTGGCTACCTGAAGGACATCATCCCTCCAAACTTTCCCCTGGTTTTTGTAGACCGGCAGCCCACTTCCTATCAGGCTGATTGTGTCCTGCTCAACAACGCCGGGGCGAGTTACGAGGCGGCCAAGCACCTCTTGCATAAAGGGTATACCAGGATCGGTTTTATTTCCTTCCACTTTGGAGAAAAAGATATTGATCCGACTATTATAGAACGCATTGAGGGGTATAAACAGGCGTACCGGGAAGCGGGGATCCCGATTGACGAAGATCTTATCCAGGCCGTCCCGGGCGGCTCCTTTTCCCCGGCAAAACTTCTCCGCGCCAAACCCTATGCCCTTATGCGGAAATTGCTCGGCGCCTCGGTCCAGGCGGTACTTTGCGGGAACAGCCTCGCCGCGATTGGTGTTTACCAGTACCTGAAAAACGCTTCGATAGCTATTCCCGGAAAAGTTGCCCTGATTACCTTTGATGACGATCTCTGGCTTTCCATGACCACCCCGCGAATCTCCGCAGTAGCCCAACCCGCAGAATCCATAGGCTTCACCGCGGCGAAACAGCTTCTCAAACGGGTTCAGGCCAAAGCCGGGGCCTATAAAACCATCCGGCTGGACGCGGAACTCATCTTTCGGGAATCCTGTTAAGGGGCCTTTTCTTCCGTCATATTAGGGGAAAAAGGCCGGCGCCCTCCTCGTCTATTCCCCCTTCGAGGGGCCCTATCAGCGGATTTTGCCCGGTTACCTCTGGAAATAGGGCCTATACCGGTAAAAACCCCTTGTGTACTCTGATAAAATGTACTAGTTTGTATAAAAATGAGACTTTTTCAAAATCTGAGCTTGTGAAAAAGCCTCACCTGATAAAGCTCTTCAGTATCCTGCGGTATATTTTTCACATTAAAGCAGAAAAGGCAGGTATGTGATTAGAGATGAAGCACGATAAAAAGAATGGAAAACTAAAATGGGCCTTGGTGCTCTCTGGGGGCGGGGCTAAAGGGCTCGCCCATGTGGGAATCTTGAAGGCCCTCGCGGATCGGGACTTCCCGGAACCTTCCCTCGTGGTAGGTACCTCCATGGGGGCCATTGTGGGAGGACTCTATGCCTGCGGTATAAGTCCTGCAGAGCTTACCCGGTTTGTGCTGGAAGAATTCGATATCACCACCTACCTGGATAGTTTCGTGTTTAAGTTAAACGGCCCAGTAGGCAAGGTTTTTCAAACCGGTCAGATGCTGGGAAATTTCGCCACCCGGCGCGGGGTCGATTCAGGGCAGAGTCTCCTCAAGCTGTTTGAAGAACTTACCCAGGGGAAGACTTTTGCAGAAACGAAGATCCCCTTCCGCTGCAATGCGGTAGACCTGGTTTCGGGTAAAGAGGTGGTGTTTAGTTCTGGGTCGGTGGCACGAGCCATCCGGGCTTCGATGTCCTTTCCTGCTTTTTTTGAACCCCTGGTTGAAGAGCAGGAAGGTTCGGTATCCCAATGTCTTGTGGATGGGGGCTTAGCAAACAATATGCCGGTGTATATTGCCCGGAATGCGGGTTTTAGGCGGGTTTTGGCAGTAGATGTGTACCATTTTAAGACCGTACCGGTTTCGGACCTGAAAACCGGACCCCATATCGTGTATCGAGCTATTGAAGTGGTCATTAACATGATGGAGCGAAAGCGATGGTCTCCTGCGGATCTTACGCTCTATACCGCAGACCAAGTGAGTCCTTTCAACTTTTTCAGGAAAAAGGAACTCATCGAACTGGGGGAACAGGCGGTCCGGGCAAGGGAGTCTCAGATTGAGGCCTTTTTCTCCAGTAGACGGCAGCGGATATCCGGTAATTGAAACTAATGGGCAATAGAGTTGTTCAGAAACCTCAGTTTCTGAACAAGTCCAATATATGGTAGGAAGGAAGGGAGCATGGTTACGCCCAGGGGAGGACAAGATGAATCGACTGCATGAGAGTATCGAAACCTTGGTTAATTCATACCGGTCTTATGGTCTGGTGAATCATACAGGAGGGGCAAATCTTCCCAGCCGGGAGAGTATTGAAGACATACTCCGGGGCCTGGACGAACTCATCTTTCCCGGATTTCGGGAGAATGAAGGGCTGGATCATAATAACCTGCACTTAATTGCCGCGGAAAAATCCTACCATATTGCCCGGGAATTAGTACGAGAGGTGGAAAAGAGCATTATTTTTGCTTCTCGAATCGGTTGCCGGGATTTATCCTGCGGCTATGCGGGCTGCCATGCAGTAGCGGAACTCATTGTAGACGACTTTTTTGAAGAACTCCCCAAGATACGCTCGGCCCTGGCCCTGGACATGCAAGCCTCCTTTAAAGGGGATCCCGCGGCAAAGAGCATTGAAGAGGTGATCCTTTCCTACCCTGGTTTTGAAGCCATTACCGTACATCGGCTTGCCCATTTCTTCTGGAATCGGCAGATACCCCTCATCCCCCGGATGATGAGCGAACTGGTCCACGGTCGTACCGGTATTGATATCCACCCCGGGGCGGCCATTGGGGAATCCTTTTTCATCGACCACGGCACTGGGGTAGTCATTGGGGAAACTACGGTGATCGGTAAAAACGTCAAGTTGTACCAAGGGGTTACTTTGGGGGCGCTCTCGGTCAAAAAGGAAGAGGCGAACCAGAAACGGCATCCTACTATCGAAGATAATGTAACCATTTATTCCGGGGCCACTATCCTGGGAGGGGAAACCGTCATTGGCCAGGGATGCATCATCGGGGGTAATGTGTGGATCACCTCGTCCGTACCGCCGGATACGATGGTCTACGTGAAAACCGGCCAAGAGATGATTTGTTTAACCTAAAGCCCAAAAGCAACGCAGGATACACCAGGTAGAAACTTTCCGGGGGACGCGGGGCCTTTCGGCCCCCCAGAAAAAAGGATACCACCGTACAGGTATCCAGGAGTTACCATTCCCACGGATCGTCAAATATGCGAATTTGAGCCTCTCCCCATCCGTTTCTGACACATCCGTATACCGTGAATTCGATGGAATATGAGGAGTCCACGAATGAACCCTCATTTTTGTGAAACCCTAAGGCGGAAAAGCTCTGGGTATGAGCTTGGTTTGGGCTCATCAATGGGCTATACTTACATTATGAAGAAAATAAACAGAAGACAAAGGTTCGGTACCCTATCCCTGCTCTGGTTCTTGGGCCTCCTGCTTATCATCGGATGTACCAGTACACCAAAGCCCGAGGTTTCCCCAGCCAAAACGCCCCGCTTCCTCAGTCATACAGAACAGCGGATCCTTCCCCTCTATCCTGACCAGACGGAAGAAGGTCCCCGGATGGCCTTGCATATAACCATATTGGAGGGTTCCGGTTCTCATGGGCAGTTTATCCAGGAGTTTTTATATGATGGCCTTAGCCCCCAGGCATATACCGAGCGGCTCATTACCCAGTATGCAGATCAGTATTTCTCCATGAAGAACTCTCCGGCTATCTTTGATGAGTATAGGGATCGATTTCTAGCGTCTCTGAATTGGGAGTATGCCGAAACCTGGGAGGCCAGTTCCCCCTGGCCCCAGGTTCTGGTGATAAGCCGGAGCCTCGAATATTACCTGGGAGGCGCTCACGGTATGCAGGAAAAGCGCTATTTTGTCATTTTTCAGGATACCCATAGGATGCAAGCCCTGACGCTGGCAGACATTATAGAACCGGATTCCTGGTCTCCCCTGGAAGAGCTTATTGCCCAGGCATTGCGGATAGAGACGAACCTTGAACCGGATGAACCCCTTTCCCAGGGGGGCTTTTTTGAGGATGAGGTGGAGATACCGGACAATTTCTTCCTCACTCCTCAAGGATTAGGTTTCCATTGGGATCCCTATGAAATAGCCCCTTATGTGATGGGTTCTCTAGAGGTGCTGCTTCCCTATGAGCAGATACAGGGTATCCTTAAACCCGGAACTCCTATAGACTTTTAGGGTTCAAGGAACCAGGGCTTTGGCAAACCCGGGGCCCTGGAGATTTAAAAAACAAAAGACCGGTGAAACAGCCAGCCAGGTTGCCTTACCAGTCTTGCACTATATCGGCAACGAACCTTTGGTTCGACGGAAACTGAAGTTTTCGGACAACGCTCAGTATGGATGTTATTTTGAAAATGATTTTATTGCTAGTATGTACGGTAAATCTTACGGCCCTCTATGGGGATCCCTTGCCTCCCTGGTTTATACCCCTGAGGGATGCGGTTTATGAGCAGACCCTCAGTGCCGACACCCTGGTGAGCCTGTATAAGCAAACCATACAAGAAACAGAGAAAAACCTCTCCGGCCAATCCCGGTATCTCATGCTCTCCCGTTGTGCCTATATGCTTGGACGGGCCTATCAGTATGAAGGCAGGAAAGGGGAGGCCGCAGCCCAGTATGAACAGGGTATCACCTGGGCCACAGTAGCCCTCCAGGAGGAAGATAGCACTGAAGGCTGGCAACTGCTGGCAGAACATATCTCCCAGTCCTGTGCAGTGCGGCCGGTCTCTTATGCTTTGGTCAACGGAGGTAAAGTAGAAACCTATGCCAAGAAAGCCCTGGAACTGGATACCCGGAACGGAGCGGCTCGGATCATGATCGCCGCCCGGTACGTGTATGCTCCTGCGCCCTTTAATAACTATAAGCGGGGGATACAGATGATGCAGGATATTATACAGGAGCCTGAGGTGGTCTTACAAAAAGATGATCGGTTCAATGTCTATACCGCCATTGGGTATGCCTATTATCAGCAAAAGCACTATGGGGAGGCCCGGCTCTGGCTTCAAAAGGCCCTCCATATATATCCGACCAATCAGTTTGTACAGAGTATGCTTAAAAATACCGATTCCCAGAAATAAGGCAAGCAGTTTGACAAACCTCCATCGTCATGGCATATAAACAGGGCCGTCCCTTAATTGATTGTTATCTTCCCTTTAGAATCGCTTCGTCCATGACGTTTTATTCCTTGTGGCCCCTGGCCCACCTACTGAACTACCTGATCTATGGAATTCGATATGAAGACCGGAAAAAACTCGCGGGCTTTTCCCGGGCCATCTTGGTATCCAATCATACCACCTTGCTGGACCCAATTTCGGTGAGCGGCGCCGTACTGCCCTGGCGTACCTGGCATACGTTGTTGGAAGAGACCGTTGAAACCCCGATCCTCGGTACTTTTGTCCGTCTCCTTGGAGGGGTCCCCCTGCCTCCAGGACGGCAAGGTTTACAGAAAATGTTGGCTATCTGCGAGACTGCTTTCCAGTATCGCCGGTTTATCCATTTTTATCCTGAAGGGGACTGTTATGTATACAATCAGCAGATCGAGTCATTTAAACCGGGAGCCTTTTTTATTGCCGCAGAGCTGGATATTCCGGTTATTCCTCTGGTAAGCATTTTTTCAGAAGGCCCTTTCAAGGCCCATACCTGGTTAGGCCGGTCTTTCCCCCTAAAAACGATACGTATCCTTGATGCGGTTTATCCTTCCCAGTTTATTCGGCGGGATGACAAGGGGGTACTCTGTGCCGAATCGATCCGTGATTTTGCCCAGGCCGTGCGGAGGATCATGCAGGACGCCATAGATGATCGGGGAGGGTCTTCGGCCTTTTACCGGGGAAAGATGGAACGGCTTAAAGGCATCCACTATTGATCATCCGTACACGCCATGATTGCCCTCAATTTTTGGAGACTTGTTCGAGAACCAACCGGGTTATCGAACAAGTCCAATGATGCTTGCCGCCTGGAAGTGATACAACGATGGACCTTCCCACCAGTTACGATTGTCCGCTCCATTATCGTGCATACGGTACTGACCCTCAGACCAAAGAGGGGCGGTTACCGTCCACCAAAGGACCTTGAAACTGAGGGACGGCTTCGTTTTCCTGGTGCCGATAACCGTACGGTAATGAAAACCCCCTGAAAAAGATTCGATTTTCGGCCACCGTAGGGAAATAACCGGCAGCTTATTACCCCGGATTGCACGGTTTATGCCATCCCAGCTATGATCCGCTATAAGCGGAATCCCCCAATGTGCCCCCAGTCTATACCTGCCTCTGGTCAGCGTCCGGAGCCAGCCGTCAAGAGACTCCCCCTCAAACCAGTAATACAGCTTTGGGCCTTTCCCCATCCGTGATTCCACTGCTTGATAATAGGATGCGAGCTGGGATTGATTATTGACGGTGGGTATGCCGGGATACCCCGACATGGTTCCCAGTCCCAGCATGGTAAAGGCGATGACATTCGGACCGCAGTAAACCGGATAATCATGCCATGTTTCTTTACCGTACCAATCGGTGAGCAGATAGGTGTCTGAATAGGATGTGGATACACCCCGGGGGTGAGGGGCTTCATCTCCAAAGGCGGTACGCAGGTCCGCTTCGGACATACCACGTATTTTGTCGCTTAATTCGTCAACCTGTTCCCAAAAAATCGCCAGTTCCCTCACCTTTTCCTGTTCCGCGGAACGGTACTGTTGGTATAGGGCTTCGGCGCTTATACCCAAAGCCTCAAGCTGCTCCGTGCTGGCCGCCTCAAGAAAATCCATGCCTTTCATGCTGGGCGGGTAGACCGTCGTAGCTTCAGCGCCGGTAGCCGCGTCAAGGGATCGGCCTGGAAAAGGCCCTTCCATAAGCAGGCGTCCGGGATATGCGGTATCCAGCAATTTTTTTGATCCCCTACTGACTGCCCGGGCGTTTTCCTCGGCTATTGTATGCACAAAGGGAAGCACCAACTGAACGGGAGCTCCTTCAGTTTTTTCAGCAGCGCAGGTAATCCCGCCGATTTCCGTACCATCATCCCGGATCACCCGGAACTCATAATACCGGGGAAGGCCCCTATCTCTGTGGTAGATAATCAGGGGATATTCGGAAAGCCAGGTGTTTTCCCACCCCGTATCCATCCTGGAATCATCCAGTTCATTTAAAGCAAAAAAACGGGCGACTTTCCAGTGGACATACGCATTGTCCGCGGCTATCCCTTCCAGGGTTTCCTGGTCTGCGTAGGGGCTTAGGTGTTCCCCATCTGTTTCTGATACGTCGTATGGGAAGGTACATTCCGTCATGAATACTATGCATGGCAGCGCTCCTTCGGTCATTCCCGGCACTAAAGCCCTCTTGGTTTCCATTGGTTTTATACCCCTTTTACTATACATTGCCCATTCTAACTAGCCGCGAAGCCACGTACCTGACGGTGAGGTGCGACACAAAGCAAAAAGTCCACCGGACTTTAGCCCGCAATTACGCGAATTGACGCGAATGCAATCGAATAATTCGCGTTCATTCGTGGCGGACCCTTAGCATACCATCGAACTCAGGTTACTTAGAACCGGCTCCCGCAGACGGTGGAACGGGAAAAGGGATAGAGCTTCCTGGACTCTACCCCTTGACCACGTCCGGCAAT